>CALMOO010000750.1:660-6847 GCA_937871705.1 uncultured Hymenobacter sp. | reverse complement strand
CCTGTTCGTGTTTGATTTTCGGGGGCAACTGACGGATTCGACCGGCGCGCTCGGGCCGCTGGCGGGCCGTAAGAATGCCGCCCGCGTGTCGCCCAAGCTCAACCTATATTACCAGCTTTCACCGGCCGTGCAGCTGTTTGCGCGCTCGGGGTTGGGCTTCCACTCCAACGACGCGCGGGCCGTGGTGCGCGGCCCCAATGCCGCGCAAGCCCTGCCCCGCGCCACCGGCGCCGAGGTGGGTAGCACCTTCAAGCCCGTGCCCGACTTGGTGGTGAATGCCGCTTTTTGGTACCTGCGCTTGCAGGACGAGCTGGTGTACTCGGGCGACGACGGCACCACCGAGAGCGTTGGCGCCACCCAGCGCTTCGGCGCCGACGTGTCGGTGCGCTACCAGCTCACGCCCCGTTTTTTTCTGGATGCAGATGCCAACCTTAGCCACGGGCGCCTGCTCCAAGCAGCCGAGCACGAGAATTACATTCCGCTGGCACCGACTTTTACGAGCATCGCCGGCATTACTTACCGGCAAGCTAATGGCTTGAATGCCAGCCTGCGCTACCGTTACATCGACAGCCGCCCGGCCATCGAAGACAACACTATTCGGGCTAAGGGCTACTTCGTGCTCGATGCCGTGCTCAACTACACCCAGCCGCGCTACCAGGTGGGCGCGCAGGTCCAAAACCTGCTGAACGTGAAGTGGAACGAGGCCCAATTTGCCACTCAAAGCCAGTTGCGCGGCGAGACTGCTCCCATCACGGAGTTAAATTTTACGCCCGGCACGCCATTTTACTTAAAGCTAAACGCCAGTGTATTCTTCTAATAATACAGATGACGTAGTTTTGAAGTATGAGAAACTGCATGGTGAGGCAATGGACGCTGGCCTTGGCGGCGCTCGGGCTGCTAGCGCAGCTCAGCAGTTGCCAGCGCGCCAGCTCGGCCGAAGCTCGGGCCGTGCCCACCGCTACCCAGGCGGATACGGGCGCGGCGCCTACCCCCCCGGCGCTGCCCGACTCGCTGCAACTCACGCCCGTGCCGCCCGTGGCCGGCGTGCCCGACACCCTGCGCCAGGCCATTGCGCAGCTGCACCAGGCCCTAGGCCCGGCTGCCGCCGAACTGCGCCCCACCGTACTGGAGCAGGCCTGCGTGGGCTACCTCACGCTGCATCCCACTGGCCGCATCGAGCGGGCTGGCCTGCTGGCCGTGGCCGATATGGACCTGCCTAATACCACCGAGCGCTTGTGGGTCATTGACTTAAAAAATGCTCAGGTGCTGCACCGTAGCCTCGTGGCGCATGGCCAGGGCTCGGGCCACCTGCGCGCCCAGCGCTTCTCCAACCTCGAAAGCTCGGCTTGCACTTCGCTGGGCTTTTACCGCACTTCGGGCACCTATGCGGGTATTCATGGCTACTCGCGCCGCATCGAAGGGCTCGATAAAGGCCAGAATGCCAATGCCTTCGACCGCTACATCGTGCTGCATGCTGCCGACTATGCCAGCCCCGACTACGTGCGCCAGCACGGCCACCTGGGCTACAGCCGCGGCTGCCCCGCGCTGCCGCCGGGCCAGTACAAAGCCATCATCAGCACGGTGCGGGCGGGTAGCCTGCTGCTCGTGAGTGGGCCCGGGCTGGCCTCTCGCTGGCTCGATGGACCCGCCGCCGGCCGGCGTTTTGCCCGGCGCGGCTGGCGCTAGGGGGGTAGGGAGTTTGAATTATTCTGAATCTGATTAGGTTGAAACAGTCCTTCGCGTACGCTTTTGCGTATATTGCTTAGACCAAGATTAAGTGGCCAACTTAGCACGCTGGCTTTTTCAGGTACCTTTCCGCCCCGAAAAGTTATGAAAACGCATTCTCAGCATCATCATACTAGTGTAGTGCAGCGCCAGCGCGGTACCCGGCGTTCGGAGCGCCTGATGCGGCGCATGCTGCCGTTTGTAGCCTCCCTGTTCTTGGCTACGCCGCTGGCCGGCCCGGTAGCTCGCTCGTTTGCTAGTGCCCACGCCCCTAAGCCAAGGGTGATGGTAGCGCCACTTTCGCTGCTCGAAAGCACGGCTCGCGACCTCTACACCAGCCTGGGCGCCGAGCAGCAAGGCCTGCGCTTCGACGTGTTTCAGAAAGCCCTGACCGGCTACCTCAACCTGCGCCAAACCGGCCAGGTGGCCGCCAGCCAGCAGCGCCTGACGGTAGTAGACTTTGACTTGCCTTCGACGGAAAAACGCCTGTGGGTGCTTGACCTGAACGCGCACAAAATTCTGTTTCACACGCTGGTAGCGCACGGCCACAACTCGGGCGAAAACGCAGCTGATAGCTTTTCGAACACCGACCAGAGCAACATGAGCAGCTTGGGCTTCTACGTGACGGGCCAGGAGTACGAAGGCAAGCACGGCCACTCGTTGCGCCTGCAAGGCCTCGACGCTGGCTTCAATACCAACGCCGCCGCGCGGGCCATCGTCATGCACGGTGCCGACTACGTGAGCGAGGCTTTCATCAAGCAAAATGGCCGCCTCGGCCGTAGCCTTGGCTGCCCCGCCCTACCCCTCGACCAGTACGCGCAAATTATTGACGCCGTAAAAGGCGGTAGCTGCTTGTTCCTGAGCAAGTCAAATGCCGGTTACGCTTCCAAATACCTCAATCCGGAAGCGGCACTGATGGCTCTCAATCCCAGCCTGAACATCAGCAACCCGGCTAAGCTGAAAATAAAAATTAAGCCGGCGCGCAGCTAGCGTTACCGACTTTAATTATTGCCATTCTCTAGAGCCCGCTTCGCAAGTAGCGGGCTCTTTTTTTGCCAGTTGATGAGCAGCCTTCTCAGTGGTGTGGGCGCCTCATGCTGCTCCGGGCGCCCGGTGGGGGTAGGGAGGCGAATAGTAGAGCTTTTCTTGGTAAGAGCCTATTAGTATAAATGGGCGCTTGCAGCTGAAGTAAATATTTTATGACTATGGCGATGGGCTAATTATTATAACGCGCATGAATGTTCAGGTGCAAGTAAATTCAATTGTTAACTTGGCGATAAATAATGCGAGGATAAAGATAATCGTAACATGGATGCCGCATGAAGGCGAAAACACGTGATGCTCCTTCTTTTCATAGACGGGCTTGTCTTAGAAAGATTAAATTTTTTTAGAGAACGTTTAATTTTTATCCTTGAGCAAGTGCAATAATTTTGCTAGTGCCAAACCGAGGAGCTTTACTAGCTTGCTCGTGGGATTGGTCTAGTAAATTTGCAATTGAAGGTACTCGTTACTCTCTTGTTAAGCCTCCTGTGTCTGCGAGGTGCTGCCCAAACCGGGATGGTAGTACCCGAGCTGGCGCACTGCGATGAAGCCATGCAGCAGTTTATGCAGCGCTGGAGCGTGCTGGGGGCTTCGGTAGCCGTGGCCAAAGACGGCAAGCTGGTATATGCGCGTGCTTTCGGCTACGCCGATGTGGCACGTACCGTGCCCTTGCAGCCTTACCACCTACTGCGCGTGGCCAGCCTTTCGAAAAGCGTGACGGCCCTCGCCATCATGAAGCTGGTGGAGGAAGGCAAGCTCAGCCTCTCGCACAAGGTGTTTGGCCCCGATGGCTACCTCCGCTCGCCGGCCTACAGCCAGGAGATTTGCGACTCGCGCCTCTACCAGGTGACGGTGCAGCACCTGCTGGAGCACACCGGCGGCTGGGACCGCAGCATGGGCTGCGACGGCTACAGCACCAGCGACCCCATCGACTTTCCGACCCACGTGGCCACCGTGATGCACGTAGCCAACCCGGTCGGTGACTCTACCCTCATCCGGTATATGCTGCGCCAGGGGCTCAATTTTGAGCCCGGCGCGCGGTTTGCCTATTCCAATGTTGGCTACCTGGTGCTGGGTAAAGTGCTGGAGGCCGTGACGCATCAGCCCTACGAGGCCTGGGTGCGCCAGCACCTGCTAGACCCCAGCGGCGTGCACGAAGCCCACTTGGGCCATAACCTGCCCACTGCCCGGTTTGAGCGCGAAAGCGACTACCAGAGCCACTACCGCATGCCGTCGTGCTACAACACCGGCGAGCAGGTGCCGGCCGCCTACGGCGGCTACCAGGTAGAGGCGATGAGTGCGCACGGGGGCTGGTTGTTTTCGGCGCGCGACTTCGTGCGCCTGCTGCTGGCCGCCGATGGCTTTGCCTCGCGGCCCGACTTGATTTCGGCGGCCACGCTGCGCAGCATGACGCAGCCTTCGGCCGCTAACCCTGGCTATGCAAAAGGCTGGATGGTGAATGGCAGCAATTGGTGGCATACTGGCCTGCTCGATGGCACGGCTAGCCTGGCCGTGCGCACGGCGGGTGGCTACACTTGGGCCATTTTGCTGAACACCGACAACAGCTCGGTGCCGTTTTGGCGCGAGCTGCTTGCCCTGGGCTGGGACTGGCAGACGAGCACCACCCGCTGGCCGACCCACGACTTGTTTGCGCCCAGCCGAAATGCTAGTGCCTTGCAAGCCACTGCGCTCGACTCGGTGCACACCCGCCTTAGCTGGGTGGCTGGCAGCGGCACCCGCCGGCTGGTGCTGCTCAAGGCGGATAGTCCCAGCACGGCTTTTCCGCTGGATGGCACCGCCTACCCCCTCGCCAGCACCCTGGCCGATGGCACGCGCATCGTGGCCAATGGCCGGGGTGCCAGCGTTGCCCTACCCCCCCTCAACCCACGCACCACCTACTACACCCGCGTGGTCGAGTATCGCCAGGACGCCTCCACCAACAACCAGCCCGTGTACACCTTGGATGGCAGCCCAACGGTGGTGCTGCACCCGGCCGCCGTGGATGAGCAGGCGCCGCTCCTCGCCCGCTACCCCAACCCGGCCCTGAGCAGCATGCCCTACCAGGTAGCTATGCTGCAAGCGAGCATACGCACGCCGGAGCGCCCCAGCCCAGCACGGCAGCTGTCGCCCGGAATGTACCTGCTGCGCGTACGTGAGGCCGCTCGCGGAACCGTTTCACGCTTCGTAAAACAATAACAACTTATTAACAAACTGCAGCTTAGCTGCAATACTCACTCGCTTGGCGGCAGCCGCAGTAGCTGCTGGTGCTGGCCCGCTAGTTCGGCTACGTAAGTGCCGGGCGGCATGGGGCGGCCCTGGCCATCGCGGCCATCCCAGGGCAGGGTGTGGGTGCCTACCGCGGCCAGTGTAGGCAACTCGCGCACCAGCTGCCCTTGCTGGTTGCGGATGCGCAACGGCCCGGGGGCGCCCGCCGCAACATAGCGCACGTAGTGCAGGGTAGCCGTGGTAGCGAAAGCGCGGCTTTCGGGTGCCGTCAGGGTTACGGTTTCAGGGTCGAGTTGCTGCGCGGGTTGAGTAAGCAGGCGCAGGCCCACTAGCGTAATACTAGCCTGCTGCATTAGCGGAAACGCCACTTGCAGCTCGTGCTGGCCAGCGTCGAAGTGCCAGGCCGAGGCCGCCAGCGGCTGGTCGGCTAATAGCACGGCCGCTGGTGCTGCCGCCACCCGGGCCACGCGCAGCTGCACTAGGCGTTGGGTCGGAGCGCCGGGGTAGGAGCCGGTTATGGTGGCGGAAATAACGGTTGAGTGCGCAGTGCTTACTCCTGAAAATTGCACCGTGGCGTACTGCTTCTGCGCCAAGGCCTGGGCCGAATGTCCATCGTCTTCATACACGGTGAAGGCCGACCTCGGAACTTCCGGTGCGGGGAAGTAGCGCAGCCGCAGCGTATCGGCCCGAAAAGCCGCCGTGCTGGCGCGATAGGCCGTCATCGGCACGAAGGCCCCGGCGCGGGCCAACAGCGGAATACTACCCAGCGGCGCGGGCAGGCCCACCGTTTGGCCGCCGGGTAGGGTTTGGCTTGTCTCGAAGTCAACCCAGCCGCCGGGGGTAGGCGGCAGCGCCACGTTGCGCCGCCGCTGGCTGGGCTGGTTGATGGGCGCAACGAGCAGATTAGGACCGAGTAAGTACTGGTCGCCGGGTGGTAGGCTGGCGGCAGGCTCGTCTGGTTCACTTCGGTTTAAGGTGAGCTGAGGGATTTTACTGGGTTCAGTACCCCAACCACCGTCCGCCTTTGCCATACTATCGCCTCTACCCCAATTGTCGCCACCGTCCGTAGAAAGTGTATCGTTTGCAGCGAGAGGTAGCGGCGGCGCAATTCGCTGGTTAAACGAGGAATTATAATCCATTGCTCTGGCCAGCGGCGTGCCGGTCAGCGTATTCTGCGCGGCCAGGGTGTAGAGGT
>CALMOO010000750.1:0-650 GCA_937871705.1 uncultured Hymenobacter sp. | reverse complement strand
GGTAGGGTAGCAGCTCGTAACGCAGGTGGGCGTAGCGGCGCACAATGCTTTTGTACGGTTCGGGGTAATTGTAGGGCTCGGGCGGTACTACTTGGTCGGAGTGCGGGCGCATGATGGGGCAGAGCGCCGCCAGCTGCAACCAGCGCGTGTATAGCTCGGGGTCGGGGATGGCGTTGGCCCCGAAGCCGCCCGCATCGGAATGCATGTAGCCCACGCCGGCCTGGCCCATGCCCAGCATAATCGGGATTTGCGCCTGCAAGCCGCTCCACGAGCGGTTGATGTCGCCGCTCCACGGAAACACCGAGTTGCGCTGCATGCCCGCCCAGCCCGAGCGCGCCAGGTTGAACAGCCGCTCGTTGGGAAAGTCTTTAGCGTAGTTATCCTGCAAAATACCGGCCCAGGTCAAGCCATACGCGTTGTGCACCTGCCGCGTAGTGGCCAGTTGGTGGCGCATAGCCTCGGGGTGGTTCTCGGGCTCGCCGAGGTCGCTCCACCAGCCGCCCACGCCTTGGTCGTGCAGGCGCCGGTACTGTGCCCACATCCAGGTACGCGTCTGGGGCTTAAACACATCTAAAATGCTCGCCGGCCCCGCCCAGAACGAGCCCACCGTGAACGGCCGCCGCCCAGCCAGCGTGGTGCCCACCAGCCCC
>CALMOO010000749.1:6070-10204 GCA_937871705.1 uncultured Hymenobacter sp. | reverse complement strand
GGTGAGTAACCTGTACTTCACGGGGCAGCTCACGGTGCCGGGGCCGGGCGTGCCGCCCTCCCTGATTTCGGGCCAGGTAGTGGCCGGCGAGGTGCTGAAGGAAATTAAAAATTGACATTTTAAAAACTAGCGCTGGACTCCGGGAAAGTGCCAGCGCCATGTAGTGCTCAATTTTTAATTCATACTTTTTAATTTCACCCCGTGAACCCCGAACAGCTCTTCACCGACACTAGCCTGGCTTGCGCGCAGCTCATCACGCGGCGCTACAGCACGTCGTTCTCGCTCGGAATCCGCACGCTTGACAAGTCGCTACACCGCGCCATCTACGCTGTGTATGGCTTTGTGCGCTGGGCCGATGAAATCTTGGACACTTTTCACAACCAGAACAAGGCCGCGCTGCTGACGGCATTTGAGCGCGACACCTACGCGGCTATCGCGGCCGGCTTTAGCCTGAACCCGGTGTTGCACGCGTTTCAGTGGGTGGTAAATGAGTACCAGATTGACCATGAGTTCATTGATGCGTTCTTGCGCAGCATGGAAATGGACCTGGAAGACCAAAATTACCGGCAGGAGTTGTACGACCAATACATTTATGGCTCGGCCGAAGTAGTGGGGCTGATGTGCCTACGCGTGTTTTGCCACCAGCAGCCGGCCCTGTTCGAGCAGCTACAGGCGCCGGCCCGGCGGCTCGGCGCGGCTTTCCAAAAAGTTAACTTTCTGCGCGATATCCGCTCCGACTACGAAGACCGGGGTAGGGTATATTTCCCAGGCTTGCACTACGAGCACTTCAACAACGAGCGCAAGCGCGAGATTGAAGCCAACATTCGGGCCGATTTTGAGGCCGCCTACATTGGCATTCAGCAGCTGCCGCGCGCCGCTAAGTTGGGGGTGCACCTGGCGTATGTCTATTACCTGAAGCTCTTTTATAAGCTGCGCCAGGCTCCCGCCGCGCAGGTGCTGGCTGAGCGCGTGCGCCTGCCCGACAACACCAAGCTGCTGCTGCTGCTGGGTTCGTGGCTGCGCTATCGCCTCTCAAACTAGGAAGAGGGGGGTAGGAAACTCCTCGGGAAAATAGCTTTTTCTATTTTGCAACCCGCTGATAATAAAGCTGGTCAGTTTCCAGGGTTTTAGGATGCCGTAACTTTGTTGGTATGAAGAACGTCCTGCTTCTCCTGCTACTACTAGGCCCGGCCCATCAGCTGCTCAGCAAGAGCCGCTTGCGGGCGGCTTCTGCCTTTATCATTCCTTGTTCCTCAGTTGCTGTTCGCGCAATGTCGCCTTTCCCACCCGCTACCCTCCGCCGCCACTACGAGCAAGCCGCCGCCGATAAAGCCGCCGGCGCAAAATTTTACGAACTGCTGCGCGATTACAACCAGCAAGATGCGTTGGTACTGGGCTACAAGGCAGCCTCTGAGGCCATTAGGGCGCGCGATGCCTCGATGCTCGACAAGATGACCTACGTGCAGCAGGCAGCTCACACCTTTGAGCAAGCCGTGAGCCAAGACCCTACCAATGCCGAGGTGCGGTTTCTGCGCTTTTCAGTTGAAAGTAACCTGCCCGCCTTTTTAGGCCTGAGCAAGCACGTAGAAGAAGACAAAGAATTTCTGCTCAAAGCCGCTCTGCGCCACCCACAGTCGGGGCTCGATGAGGAGGCTTTTCACACTGTGCGCGGCTTCCTGGTGGGGCGTGGGCACGTGTCGGAGGCCGAAGCGCGGCAGCTAGCTTTGGTGGGAGAGTAAAATTGTTGAAGAATTATAGGAATATAAATCAACAACAGCAGACTGTAACGCAACCTTAGCTAGCCCTTTAGGGTTTGTTTCGACGTATGCATTCTGGTTTGCACCTCAGCGTTCGCATCGACCCTAACTCCGGCTTTTGCTTTGGCGTAATTTACGCGATTCAAATGGCCGAGGACCTACTCGAAGAGCAAGGTTACTTGTACTGCCTGGGCGATATCGTACACAACGATAAGGAAGTGCAGCGTCTGGAAGCCAAGGGTTTACGTATTATTGACTATGAGCAGCTCGCTGAGCTGCGTGATGTGGCGGTGCTCATCAGGGCCCACGGCGAGCCGCCAAGTACCTACCAGCAGGCCCTGGAAAACAACCTGACTCTCATTGATGCCAGCTGCCCCGTAGTGCTGAAGCTGCAAAACCGCATCAAAAGCAGCTTCGACCGGCGCGAGAAGCTGTTTATCTACGGTAAGCACGGCCATGCCGAGGTGCGCGGCCTACTGGGCCAGACCAGCGGCGAAGCCATTGTATTTGAAAACCTGGAGGAGCTGCTGCACCACGAACTGCCCACCCACATCACGCTCTACAGCCAGACTACCAAGAGCACGGCTTCTTTCTATAATATCAAGAATGAGCTAGAAGGTCGTGGCTATCAAGTGACTGCGCACGATACTATTTGCCGGCAGGTGAGCAACCGCGACCTGGATTTACGCCGCTTCGCGGCGCAGTTCGACCAGATAGTTTTCGTGTCGGGCACCAAAAGCTCTAACGGCAAAGTGCTCTACCAGGTCTGCCAGCAAACTAATGCTCGTACGCACTTCATTTCGCAGGTTGAGGAAATCGACGCCACTTGGTTTGGGCCGGGGCAGTCGGTAGGCATTTGTGGCGCCACCAGCACGCCCATGTGGCTGATGGAGCAAGTGCGCGACGCTCTGGTAAGTTTGTAAACCGCGGATTTTCTGAGTTTTGTGACGATTATCTTTTTGCGCGGGTTGTTGTTAATCAATAGTATTACCCGAATTATCCTTGCTAAAGGTGCTGTATACAGAATCCGTGCAATCCGAAAAAACCGCTGAGTCCGCGGTTCAGAAAGTGTCCCCGGCGCCGCTGGCGGGCAAGGGCGTGCTGGCGGCCGGGCTCATTATCGTGGCCTGGGCGGCGCTCTTGGGCTACTTGCTGGCCGGCTACCGGCCCGACTGGCACTCGCCGGCTCCTTACTTGTTAATTTTGTTACAAACTCACTTGTATACTGGCCTTTACATAACCGGGCACGATGCCATGCACGGGGTAGTGAGCCCCAATAAGCAGCTCAATAATGGCATCGGTGTGGTAGCTACGCTGCTATTCGCCTACAATTGGTTTCCGCGCCAGTTGCCCAAGCACCACGACCACCACCGCCACGTGGGCACGGCCGACGACCCCGATTTTCACCCCGATGGATACACCGGCTTTCTGCCCTGGCTGCTGCGCTTCGCCTGGAACTACGTAACCTGGTGGCAGGTAGTGCTGATGGCCGTGACGTACAACGTGCTGAAAATCTGGTTTCCGCAGGCCAATGTCATTGCTTTTTGGATGGTGCCGGCCGTGCTGGCTACGTTGCAGCTGTTCTTCTTCGGCACCTACCTGCCTCACCGCGGCGAGCACGCATCCGACAACCAGCACAAATCGCGCAGCCAACTGCGGCACCACGTTTGGGCCTTCGTGAGTTGCTATTTCTTTGGCTACCACTACGAGCACCACGACCAGCCCTACCTGCCCTGGTGGCGGCTGTGGCAGACCAAGACCGCAGATTCAACGGATTGAACAGATTTCACAGATACGCCTGCTGTGCAGGCTGACTAAGCTCACGCCACATGACGCTAGAGTGTTGATAGTATAATCTTAAAAACAAAGAAGGCCACTCAATTACTTGGGTGGCCTTCTTTGTTTTTAAGATTATCAAACGCACAACTAGCCTAGTCAGCCTGCGCAGCAGGCGTATCTGTGAAATCTGTTCAATCCGTTGAATCTGCGGTCTAGTGGGTCGCGTTCGTCTTTTTGCAGCAGTCGGGTAGGCGGTCGTAGGCGCGGGTATCGGCGGTGGCGTCGTCGGCATCGTAGCCAGTTTTTTGCACAGCGGTGCGCAGGGCGGCGGGCGTGGTTTTATCGGGGCGGTAGCTCACCGTCAGCACTTTGCTGGGTACGTCGAGGGTAGCCGCCTGCACGCCCTTTTCGTAAGCCATGCTTTTCTCAATGCGTGCCTTGCACATGTCGCACACGGCCGAGGTTTTGAACTGGACTATCTCGGTGCCCTTGGCTTGGGCGGGGGGGGTGGCCGCGGTTTGGGCGGGAGCGGGGTAGCTGCCGAGCCGGGGCGGCGGGGGCGGAAGCACCTGCCTCCAAGCGGAAGAAGGCGATGCTG
>CALMOO010000749.1:0-6060 GCA_937871705.1 uncultured Hymenobacter sp. | reverse complement strand
CGGTGCCCTGGGCTTTGGCGAGGGGGGTAGGCGCCGTTTGAGCCGGAGCCGTGTAGCTGCCGACGCTGAGCAGCGTGAGCAGAAAAAACGAAAAAGCTTTCATAAAAAATAAACAGCGTTTAGAAGATAATAAGTGCGAAAAACGGGTTAAACTGCGTGCCTATTCGATGCGGTAGCGCAGGCCGGCGTACGTCAGGCGCCCATACACTGGGCCCCATACCATGGCCGCGTCGAAGCCCGCGCCAAACGGCGTAGCGGCCTCCTGAATGGGGTTGGGCTGGCGAAAGTTGGTGAGGTTCTCGACGCCTACGTACACTTCCAGGCGCTTAAAAGCGCGAGTAAGCTGGGTATTGAGCAAGGCGTAGCGCGGCGCGTAAGCCAAGCCGCTGGTGCCCGTGCCGTGCGCGTGGCCGCCGCCTACCCCGTCTTCGGGCAAGTGAGCCAGCGGGCGCTCCCCAAACCACTGCACGGTAAGGTCGGCGCGCCACTTATCAAAGGCCGTGGCGTAGCCCAGGTTCAGGAAAGCGCGGTTTTGGGGGGTAAGGGGCTTGGGCAGCAGCTGGCCGGCGTAGGTGCTTTGCACGTCGAGCCACTTGTAAGCGGCTTTCACGTGCAGGCCTTGGGCAGGCTCGGCTTGCACTTCGGCTTGCAGGCTGCGGGCAAAGGAGCGCGCGCCCGGCGTAAGATTGTCCAGAATAATGTACTGCGGACTGGTGTACATATCCGCCACGAGCTGATTCTGGAAGATAGTGTCGTAGTAGTCAGCCACGAACGTAGCCTGCCGGCCCAGCAGCTGGAAGTACTGTGTAATCGAGCCACCCAAGTTCCAGGCCGTTTCGGGGAGCAGCTTAGGAACTATGTAAAACTCGCGGGCGCTCGCCAGCATGGCGGTATTATCGGCCAGCGGGTTAGGCACCCGGAAGCCGCGCCCCGCCGACAGGCGCAGCGCCGAGGTGGGGGTAGCGTCGAACTTGAGGTTGAAGCGCGGCGTGACCTGCCACCCGTAGAGGTTGTGGTAGTCAGTACGCAAGCCCACCACCGCCGTCAGGTTGTGGGCGTTATTGTACGTATACTCGGCAAAGGCGCCCGGCACCCGCTCGGTGCGCAGGTGGTTTTCGTGGGCATCGATATCCGCTTGCGTTTCGCCCGCGTAGCGCCGCCCATCGCGCAACGACTCGCGGTAGTCGTCATACAGAAAGCTCAGCCCAGCCCGGTAAGTGTGCGTAGTATTCTGAATAACGCTCTGGAAAAGCAGCGTGGCCTGGCCGGTATTCTGGTGGCCATCGTAGGCCCGCGGGCCGCTGTCCTGCTTAAAAGAGTAGATTGAGTTGAAGTTATGGCTCGTGCCATTTACCAGCAAGCCCAGGCTCTGGAACGGCCGCCCTGGCCAGGTATACGACGTGCGCGCCTGGGCCGTGTAGCGCATGGTAGCCAGCGTAGTGCCGTAGTGCTGGCGGTAGGCATCGGGGGCGTCTTCCCGGAAATCGACTTGGCCGCCCTGCCGCGTTTCGCGTAGCGCGCCTACCCCCAACTCGGCCACCAGGCCAGTGCCCGACTTGTACTTCACCTTGTCGTAGCCGTTGAACTGCGTGGCCAGCGGCAAATCCAGAAAGCCGTCGTGGTTGCGGTCGACGCGCTGGCCCAGGTGGTCGTTGTGTAAGAGCAGTACATTGCTCCACTTCGGGTTGAAGCGCTGCGAAGCCACCGCGTTCAAGTCAAACTTGCCCAAGTCGTTGGCGTAGGCATTTAGCAGCAGTTGGTCGGTTTTTTCGGGCTCCTTCAGCTGCACGTTCACCTGCCCCGAAATGCCCTCGTAGCCATTCACCACCGAGCCCGTACCCTTGATAATGTCGATGCTCTCAATCCAAGGTCCGGCCAGGTAGCCGAGCCGGTACGGAGCCGCCAGCCCGCGCAAAGCCGGCTGGTTATCAACCGTTAGCAGCGAGTACGACCCGTCTAGGCCGAGTAGCTGAATCTGCTTGGCGCCGCTCACCGCGTCGGCGGTAGTCACTTCCACGGCGGCGTTGGTTTCAAAGCTTTCGGCCAGGTTGCAGCAGGCCGATTTGGTTAGGTCGCGGGCGCTGATAGTTTGCATGCTGCCCACAGCGCTAGCCGAGTAGGCGGGGGCCCGTACCGTCACGGCTACTTCGCCCAGCGCAGCCCCGGCTTGCAGGCTTACCCGCAGGTAGGGGGTAGGGCCGGTGGGCACCAGCACCGTATCGGCCCGAAAGCCCACGGCGCTAATAACGAGTTTGTGGCTGGCTTGCGCCGGAAAAGGCAGCCGAAAAACCCCTGCGGCATCGGCCGTGGTAGTGGGGCCCGTAGCGCCGCTTGGTAGTAGCCAGCGCACCACCGCTCCGGGCAGCGCGCCGGTCGTGCCGCCGGCTTCGTGTATTTCCCCGCGCACAGTCGCGCCACTTTGGGCGCTGACCAGCCAGGGTAGATTACCAAGTAAAAATAGCACTAAACGCGGAGTATAACCGCTCATAAGTTTCATATCGTCTGCAAGTTAGCAATTTTCTAAGAAAGTATCCGGCTGCCACGTGGCGCCGGCTGCTGGCCGGACAGCGCAGCAAGTATTCTCTTAGAAAAAAGCTAAACCACGAGCGTGCAGACGAATGCCAGCAGCACTCGCCCGGCCCGGCACTGGCCGGGCGGCGACGAGTTGGCCGCGTAGCCCACAGCCACGGCGGGCACCGGGCGGGCGGCGCTAGCAGGGCCGGGCCACACGGGCTCGGGCAGCAAGGCAGGGGGTAGGAGCGGCGGCGCGGGCAGCCACTTGGCCAGGCTCGCCGCCGGCGTTTGCGTATTAAGCTTGTGCTGCAGGTGGCTGACGTCGCAGCAGCCAGTGGCGCGGCGCTTGCCACACGGCCGCCCCGGCTTGGTAGTAGCTCCCACATCATCTTTGGGCGAGAAGCCCGGCAAACTCAGCTCCACTGTGCTGCGCCCGCTTATGCGGCAGCGATGGCGCTCGGCCGTGAGCCCCACCGAGGTGGCTAGCACCAGCAGCGCCAGCAAGGCGCTCAGCACACGGTAGGGTAGGGGGCGGTTCACGAGTACAAATTTACGGCTGGCCAGCCGGCCAGCTAGTACACAAAACGCACCGCGCCCAAGTATAATTCGGGCCATCGCACCACCGTACTGCTTTATTGCTTCAGCGCTCGCCGGCCCATACGCACCTGCTTATGAGCGAGCCGCTGCAGCGCTACGGCCGTGGCCGGCGCAATGCCCAGGGCGGCGGCGGCCTGCTCTTGGGGCCCAAGCTTACGCGGGTCTTTGCCGGTTAGCTCGTCTAGGAGCACGCAGGCATTCAGGTAAGCTCCGTAGATGCTGGGATGGTAGTGGTCGGGGCCCCAGAGGTCAACCTTACCTGGCTCGGGTGCATAAGGATTAGCGGCGGCTACCCCCGTTTTTATTGCTTGCAGCCAAGCATCGCCGGCCGGCGCTACGCCTGCTATCTGGCGGTCGCGGAGGGCTTCCTGGTAGTAAGCCGTGTGCAGGTCGTTCGTCATCGAGTCGAGGGGTAGGCCCGAATACGGCTTGCCGGCGGGGTAGGTGAGGTCGGCGCGCGCCCAGGTCTGGTAGAGGTACACCTGCGCAGTTGGGTTGGCCATGTGAATGTCTTGTTCCAGGCGCGTTGCGTAGTCATAAAAACGAGCCGGCTGGCCGCCGTGGCGCGTCGGCACCGGGCCGGTGCTGTAGTCGTGCAGCACCACTTGCGCCCACCTCGGCTGCTTGATAACAGCCAGGGCGCTATCGTAGTGAAACTTCAGCGTCTGGCCACTAATGGCTTCCAAATGCACCTCGTAGTGCAAGCCCGCCTCATCGGTCAGCTTCTTAAAAATGCCAGGAATGCCGCCCCACGGCGCTTGCCCATGCTGATACTGCCGCCGTGGGCCCGCCGTAGCCGGCTGGTAATTTTCGTCGGTAATGGCGGCCGCGTTGTAGCTGAGCACCGGCTCAAAGGCACCGTGAAAAAAGCTGTTGCCCACGAAGAGAATAACGACAGGCCGAGCTGGCGGCGCGGCTACCGCTGGTGCCGTCGCGCCCGCTAGTGCAGTCGCCAAACCAAACGTACCCAAAAGAAGACAGTTTCTTAGCATTGTATCAAGCAGGTGGAAGGATTGCTGCCCACCAAAGATAGAGTAGGCTTTGAAGAGAGATAAAGAGGCGTGAGTGAACCCATCACAGCCCAATCCTCGAGCTAAGCGCTACGTCTATTAAGCTTACTTGCAACTATGTTGCTTGTAAAATAAGGCTGCAATTTTTTTTATTCGATGGCAGTGAGTCGCGTCGAAACTGCTCTAAATGGCCATAATGGAGTACGCAACATTGTTGCGTACTCCGCATAAAACCAGTCTATGGTCTCCAAAGGCACTTTCCTGGCTGTGGTAGAAAGTGGTAGAAAGTGGCGGTGTTTTTGAAACGACGCGTACTTTTGTTCTTCAGCCTTCGCCTCGGCCGGCGAGGATGCTTCTCTTTCACCATGCACCAGCTCCTGTCCGGCGAATACGACTGCAAGCTCGACCCCAAAGGTCGGCTGGTGCTGCCGGCTAAGGTTAAGGGTAGCCTCCCCGACGCTTTTGCCAACCAGCTGGTGCTGGTTCGGGGCTTCGAGCCTTGCTTAGTGCTGTACCCGCGCTCGGCCTGGGAAGTGATTCACGCCAAGGTGATGGCCCTCGATGAATTCAACGAGGAGTACCGGCAGTTTCAGCGGAATTTTTTTCGGGGCATGACGGAGGTAGAGCTCGACAGCATTGGCCGGTTTTTGCTGCCTGGCTCGATGCGCCGCTACGCCGGCCTCGACAAAGACGCTGTGATTGTGGGCCTCGGTAACCGCTGCGAAGTATGGGAGCCGACTCGCTACGACGACTTCCTGATAAAAGACCAGGGCGCCTTCTCCAAGCTGGCGCAGAAGTTTCTATCCGTTTCACCCGAAACGCCGGGCGCGCCGGCCCTCGCTGCCTGATGAGCCCGCTCGACCGCCCCAACGACAGCGCCTATCACCGCCCCGTAATGCTGGCCGAGTGCCTGGAGGCGCTCGCTATTCAACCCGGCGGCCGCTACGCCGACGTAACGTTTGGCGGCGGCGGCCACTCGGCGCGCATAGTAGAACAACTAGCTGATGGTCATTTATATAGCTTCGACCAAGACGAGGCCGCCGAGCGCCAGGCGCAGGCCTTGGCCCGGCCGCAGTTTACGTTTATTCGGGCCAATTTTCGGGATTTAACCAGCGAGTTGGCCCAGCGCGATGCCCTACCCCTCGATGGCCTGCTGGCCGACTTGGGCGTGTCGTCGCACCAGTTTGATACGGCCGAGCGGGGCTTCAGCACGCGTTTCGATGGGCCCCTCGACATGCGCATGAACCCCGACGATGCCGCCGCGCCTACGGCCGCCGATGTACTAAATACCTATGACGAGGCCGCGCTGCACCGCATTGTCGGCATGTACGGCGAAGTCACTAATGCCCGTACCCTGGCGGCTACCGTGGTGCAGGCCCGCCGCCAGCGCTCGCTGCACACCATTCAGGAGCTCAAGCAAGCCATTCAACCGGTCACGGCGCGGGGTAAGGAAAATAAATATTTGGCGCAAGTGTTTCAGGCTTTGCGTATTGAAGTAAATGATGAGCTGACTGCTTTGCAGGAAATGCTGACCCAAACGGCCCAGGTACTGCGCCCCGGCGGCCGGCTAGTGGTGATGA
The DNA here is from genome assembly GCA_937871705.1 of uncultured Hymenobacter sp. Lineage (GTDB taxonomy): Bacteria > Bacteroidota > Bacteroidia > Cytophagales > Hymenobacteraceae > Hymenobacter. The sequence continues at coordinate 359 of CALMOO010000749.1, read as the reverse complement.
GCTACCACTCGCTGGAAGACCGGCTGGTGAAGAATTTTCTGAGTCAAGGCAAGTTTTTTGGTCAGGCCGAAAAGGACTTGTACGGGCGCACCAGCCTGCCCTTCGAGGCGATTACACGTAAGCCTATTGAGGCCTCGGCCGACGAAGTTGCCCAGAATAGCCGCGCCCGCAGCGCCAAGCTGCGCGTTGGCGCCCGAACGTCAATTCCCGCGTAAGCTCATGGCCACCAATACGCTTCGTCCTAATGCCGGCGCGCCTCGCTCCAACGTCGCCCGGCCCGTTGCCCCCCCGCCCTCCGCCCCCGAACAGGAGCCGGTCGCCGCCTTGCCGGTTGCTGAGCCCGCGCCTACCCCCCCGCC
>CALMOO010000748.1 GCA_937871705.1 uncultured Hymenobacter sp. | reverse complement strand
CCGATGGCAGCGAGCCCTTCGAGTGGTTCCACGAGATATTCCGCAAGGACGGCACTCCTTACCACAAAGACGAAACCGATTTGATTAAACTGCTGAATAGCAAGTAAGCATATAACGATTTACCTATTAAATCGTGTTAATTAGTTAACCTTAGCGATCATTAGGAAAAGATAGAAAGCCATCTACGCTTTTTGCTAAGCTCAATTAGAAAAGTTTGAAAATCGAAGGCCTCCTCACAAACAACTAGCTTTTCTCACCTTTCAACGCTTCTTAACTTGAATACCAGTCTACTTGCTCGCTAGGCAAGTGCCAGTTGGCAGACAGTACAGGACCTAAAAAGCTTACCTAACTAATTTATCAGAAGGGCGCTCGCTTGGGCATTTTTACCTTGTGGGCGCCTTGACCTGCCGCTGGCCATTCTGCTGCGGTAGGTTTCCTTTATGTATGCTTTTGCGTGCGATCTCAATACCAACTTATAGTTCCCTTAGCGATACAATACCTGCTGAAACGTGCGCCGATACTGCAAAGGGCTGCGCTGCAGGTGAGCTCTGAAGAGCTTAGTGAAATACGAGACATCCCGAAAGCCGCTGTCGTAACAGATTTCAGCTACCGGCTTGTTAGTGGTTGCCAATTGCTGGGTGGCATATTGCAGTCCGTCGTGGCTGTTGCAGAACTCAAGCTGGGTGTGGGCCTATTTAGGAATTTGACTCGCAAGCGCTTAGCACCAGCCAAATGCTTGCTAAAAAGCTGACTATACAGTCCTACTCTTATTGGGTAGAGCGCAATCGCCACCCTAGCTGTTTGTGTTGACTGATGCTTGAGCAGCTTCTTGAGGTTGTACGCGATCGCGCTGAGCAGCATGGCCTTATGAGCTGCCGTCCGGCCCTTGGTGCCGACCCGTCGCAGCCCGTAGTGGTGGAGTATGCTGCCAAAAACGGGCTCGACGGTGCGTTGCCGGACCCGGCGCATCTGCTGACCCGCTCGACTGTGTTGGCGGTGCCACGCGCGGCGATAGGCCGCGTCAAAAGCCGAACGCACGAACTTCTGCTGGGGCGCGGCGGGCGTACACGCCATCTTTCGGGGGCACTGCTGGCAATCCTGATAAGCGGCCCGGTAGTTCTTGGCCCAGTTTCCGTCTTTGCTCGTGGCATAGTTGCGAAAAGGGAGCAGCTTACCAGTCGGGCAGCGAAACGCATCGACCTCCGCCTCATAGGTAAAGCCTTTGAGGGCTGGTTTATAGTGCCCAAAAACCGGAGTCCAGGGCGTAATCTCCCGCTGCTCCAAGAAGGCATAGTTGAAGCCGTTGGAGTAGCCCGTATCGGCTACGAAATCGCGTAGGGTCAATTCGTTGGCCACTAATCGGGCTTGCAGCCGGGGCACCAGCTCCGGCACGTGCGTACTGTCGCGGCGGTCGGCAAAGTCCGCTTGGATGTGGCTGATGATCCCGCTGGCCGTGTCCACGGCCACGCTGCAGAGGTAGTTGAGGGCCCGCGCTTTGCCGGGCTTGACGGAGATGCGCGCTTCGGGGTCGGTAGGACTGTAATGGGTTTTATTGCTCAGCAGCTGGGCTTTGGGGTGGCGGGCACCCAACCCACCCGGGGAGGCTTGCCGCTTGGCCCGACGGGTCGCCTCGCGGCGCAGTTGGTGAGCGGGCGCGGCGCGCATGACAGGTGTCGCCACTGGTGTCAGCGGCTGGCCAGCGACCCTTAACGTGGGGCTACACTGACGGGCTTCTCGCGCAGGCTATCAAGCGAAGCCGCGGCCTTGACGGGGGCCGAATCCACGACCTGCGTATCACCCGTCACCAGCCCGGCGCGCGCACTGAGCAAACACCTGGTCGAACAGATGCTCAAAGACGGCCGCGGGGTAGAGGTGGCGTGCGGCTAATGGTCGAGTGCCAAGGCAGGTCCTCGTCCACTTCGTAGCCCAGAAAGTAGAGGATATCCAGGCGCAGGGCGCACTGCTCGATTAAACGGCGGTCGCTCACAATATTTTCCAGCCGCCCGACCAGTACCAGCTTGAAAAACACGACGGGGTCGAGCGAAGGCTGCCCGGTATGGCTGTAAACGGGGCGCGTCTGCGGGCGCAGAAACTCCCAGTCTAAGAGGTCGCGCAACCGGCGGTAGAAATTGTGCTTGGGCACCCGTTCAGACAGACGAAAGCACAAGCTCATTTTATCGTGGAAATCTTTCTGGCCCTGCATCCACCAGTATACGAGTGCCTTACTTCTCCTATACTTCTGCAACAGCCACAAGGGACGAGCCCGATAAGTGCCTGCGATAAAGTGTTTAGTATCAATTAGAAAATAGTGCCAAAGTCTGTTAACTCGCAAGCAGCCTTTCACTAAGCTTCCATAAAAGAATTCCGACAGTCAGCTCGAGGCTTTTTTAGGAGTCTACCTCAATACGTTAGATTCTAGTCGTTCACGCTTGCGTCAGGGTTTGCGGCTAGCGAATGGACTAGGTTGAATTTGGGCGAAGTGCGGTAAAAGTTAACTTGTAGCTGGTTGATAGACAGTGAGGAAAGTTTTACACCGGAGTTGAGCACTAAAGGAGAAGGATTGGTCGAAGCGGGTGCGGACGGGATGTGATTTTTTTATATGCCAGCAAGAGAGCAGTAGGGTTAGAAGTCCAGCACGCCACTTGCTATGCCGTTTGCCGCTTACGCTGTCGCCCGGCTACGCGCTGCTGCGCGGCAAGGCGCTGATAGAACGCCTGCACTTCCTGCGCCAGCTTGGCTTGCGTAGCAGGCGCGCGTTCAGGCAGCAAGTAGCTCCGCTGTTGTCCCGCGTGGGTGTGCTCCAGCCACGCGTAGGCATCGGCTACGTCGCTAAACGTGGTAATCAGCGGGCCAGGCAGCCAACTAAGGACGGTATGCACCAGGTTCTGGCCCCGCAGCGAGGGCGAGTAAATCCAGGCCACGTGCTTGATGCCAGCTAGGCTCATGTGAGGCAAGAAATCGGTGGCCAGCCACACCGCTACGTTCCAGCTTACCCCCGTTACCAGCTCGTTGCTGTTGAGAATATGCGAGTACGGCCGCTGTAAATAGCAGTTCGCCAACGCTACACAGGCCTGCTGCACGGCGGGTAAGGTGAGTTCGCCGTGCCAGTCCAAATACAGCCAATCGTTGTGCAGGTCATAATGCGCACTCAGGCAAGTTGTTTGGAAGAGTCGGTGCAGGTTCATGGCAAGGGTAGCAGCAGTGGATTTGCTTAAGCTGCGCAATTTACTTGATAAGCCATTAAATAACTAATTGTTACTTAAGTGCAAGCGATTGCTAATAGGTGAGCTGTACTACGGGTCCAATACCGACTAATTGGCTAGCCACGAATCGGGGCGTAAGGAAGAATTTAAAGAAGTTGGGCTTACGCTACACCACTAGTGCAGGCGCACTAGCTGGCGCGGGCTGCTTCATGCTAGCCGTGCAGCGGTTCAGGGCTACCGTGAGCAGGACTGGCGTGATGCCGAGCAGCAAAGCCAACAATTATGGCCCTGAGGGCGGGTAGCTGTGCGCAGCCTCAAGCGCCAACGCCGGCGGAATTGACGGCGTAAGGACTCCAGCAGTCAAGTTCGCCTCTCGCTGCTGCAAGCCACAAAGCCTAAGTAGCTGTCGAAGCGATAGCTACTTTTTTACTTAGGCTGCAACAGGCTTGGAGAGCACCCCTGCTAAGGCAACAGCTAAGGAGCGCTGGCCTGCCTCATTGAGGTGCCCTTGGTCAAGAAATAGGTGGGAGTCCCGTTGAATAAGCTGATGCGAGTCGAGCCAGCAGCAATTAGGCGTAGCGGCTATCCCCCGGCGCAGTAGCCAGCCTCCTAATTGCCGTAAGGCATTAACGGCCGGGTCGAGGTGTGGAAAGGGCGAAAGCACGACGAAGGTCATAGTTGGGTATTGCCTGCCGCATGCACGCGTTTAGCGCCCGAAACCCTCGGCGGTGCTTGGCTGAGCAGAACCAGAGGACGCCCATAAGCAGGCCCAGACTCACTACCCGGACGTACGGCGTGGGTTTAGCCAGCAGACTAGCCAAGGGCGGAGACTGAATCACCGAGGAGGGAGCGGCAGAGGAGGGCTTGATACCCGGATTTTGGCCGCTGGTAGCAGTCGAAAGCTGCGGCGAAATTGCTTGAGCAACGTGGTCAGGCTAGCCGAGAACTCGTAGTTGCCAAGCTGCAGCAGGACGTGTGAGGGGTGCAGTGCCTCAACGGCTGGCAAGTGATTAGGCAGGTTAAGAAATTGCAGCGTAGCTACTTGCGCTACCACCTCGCCCTCAACCTGCTTGGCAAGCAGCGCGGGAAAACCTTGGCTAGGACTATAAGGATAGCCCGCAACGTGACACCCACCAAACGCACTAATTTCGACCTTCATCATCAATTCTACTAGATAATGCAAGAACCAAAGATAACCGTTGCCTGCTAGTCGTGCTAGGACGAGAAGTTAGAGCAGTTGCCCCAGCCAAGCTTCGGCTTCGGCTTGCTCCTGGAAGAGGCGATACGTCATAGTGGAGGCTTTGGCGTCGTGCATCAACTGGCTCACCGATAGGCGAGCAAACACATCATGTGGAAGTAGGACGGCGCCGTACACTGTAGCAGTGCGCAACTGCGCGGCGGAAAGCCAATACTCAGTTATCCACTTACTTTCCTCGGGGGTAAAGGGCGCCATCAAGCGCTGGTCGCCCAAGAGCTTGTTCCACTTATTGCGCGCCAGCGCTTGGCTGGCATGATGCAGGAGCGCTTGCAGCTCACTGAGCTTACGGGGGCCTTGCTGGTACTCCACCACGAGGTAGCCTTTAGGATTTTCCAATAAGCGACCAATAGCATTTTCAAAGTAGAGGCGCAGGGTAGAGTAGGGCATAGGGAGAGGGTAAGCAGGAGCTTATATTACATGCTAGCAGGGAAGAACGCTGTGCGCTAGAAGCGCGCTTGTTAACCGCTGGCTACTTCACGGTGCCTAGGCGCCGGGATGCAAAACGGGTGGAGGCTGGACTAGGTTAGACTTAAATAGTTTCTGTGCCGTCAAGTTCACTGACCCACGGCCTGGCCCAATCGGTCAGTAGCTTACTTACGGCTGGGCTGCGCATATTCTGACCTAGATACAGCCGTCTCCAATGTCACAAAATTACCGTGTTTTTGCAGCCAGGTGAGCGCAGTCAGTAAGACGATGACATGGGGCAACTAAGAATGTTGCTAATATATGATAGGATATATGTAATGTTCTATTACTTTATCGTGTTAAAGTAGTAGAACATTGCCAAAAGCTGCTTGTCGCAAAATCAGGCAAGGTGTCCTTGCGGCTGGTAGGCTACTCGTGGTCCTTTGCACCATTTACACAGTCTTTACTGGAAAACGGGTCCTTGTTCACCTCTTCTCTCTGCACCATGCATTCGCTGACCACTTCTTTTGCGGCTTCCCATCAAACCTCAACTATTTACTTGGAGCACGGGCGCAACAGCCGCTCACGGCAGGTAGTGGAAGCCGTAGACGCGTATTTGCGTCGCGATAGCAGCTACCTTGCTGCGGACATGCCGAGCTCCCAGCAAGCACTCACCCAAGGTAGCTTCTTAGGAAAACTGCTGGCCTATATCCGGTAATCTTGCTTAACCCGCCAGTCGACTCCTTGAGTATTGAGTACCTTATGCCATCTCGGAAGTCGCTGCGGATAGAGGAGTCCACCAAAAAGCCCCGTCGATACTTCGACGGGGCTTTTCCTGGTAAGGTGTCCAGGTAAGGATGCTTCGGCCCTAGCTTTTGCTGCTTGTGCCGGTAGAGGTGGTGTTCGTGGTAGTCGTGGTGCCAGGAACCTGCTCTACGTCTACTTCAGTGTTACGTACAGTGTCGTGAATCACCTGCTCCCGCTCGGTGACTTCCTTACCCAGCGATACTTCTTCGACCACGTGGGCTTCCTTAGCCACCACGGCGCGCTCGGCGCTTTCCGTCAGGGTTACGTCCCCTTCCTTAAAGGCGGTAAAGTCGGCTTCAGTAGCCACGCGGTTCACGGGGGTGCGCTGCACTGTCACGTGCTCCTCACACAGGCGTACGCTGGCTTCAACGGGCTTCTCGACGATACGTGAGCGCAGGCGTACGCCACCGGTTTGCTCGGTGCGCTTGCCGACTTGCAGGTTCTCTTCAATCACTTGGGCGCTAGTGGCGCCCGTAGCCGTAGTAGGGGTAGTGCTGGTCTGGGCCCGATTGGCGGTGTAGTTGTTGGCTACCCCGTACTCGGCGGCCTTGTTGTCCACATCGAGGGCACCGGCCGCATCCAAGATGCCAGCTGCACGCTGGGCTTGCTCGGCCGTGTCCACGTGGACCGTCACCAGCGAGTGTCCGCTGCGGGTCACGGTGGCGTAGGTTTCGGCTTCATCATCGTCGCCGAATAGGGAGCTGAAGAAGCCGCCCACGCTGTCTTTCGTCCGGCCAGCCGCGTCGCCTACGGCTTCGGTGGCCGTGCCGCTGGCATTAGTGTAATTGCTACTCGTCGTGCTGGCGCTGGACGAGGCCTGCGATACATCGACGAAGTCGCGCTCGAAGCCTGCGCTTTCCAGTTGTTGAACGGCTTGCTGGGCTTCCTTGATGGTATCGAAGATACCGATTACAGTTTGGGCTTTCATAACAAGAGGTAGAAGAGATAGAAAAGGCCGAGAGGCTACGAACTAGTAGTCAACACAGCGGGCCTTTTTAGGCCGGCCGAGGTATACGGCTTCAAGTAGGGAGCGTTATACAAAAGCAAGATTTACCTGAATTTTATACTTAAATGCCCCTTGCCTAGCAGGTTTACTATTCCCGCCACGCCTCATCTTTAGCTAACGGCATGAATAAATATATTTACAATGCCTGCATATGAGATAATTACGTAGTGTCAAGCGAGCAAAAACCCGTATTTATATTTAGCTATCTCCTTAGTTGCTTGACAAGAGAGTTGCGTAAAAAACGGCTATGAGTGAAGACTTTCCGACCGAAGCTGCGCGCCGGCGCGCTATTGCCTGGGCTATCGCTTTGACGGCTGATACGGCCTGGGCGCCGGAGCAGTGCGAAAGTGACTTGCTCGAAAGCTATGCGCTCGGCGAGTTGACTATTGAACAGGTCCTCCTGCAACTCGATACCCGCGCGCCGTTCACTACTGCAGTGCAGTACGTGCTCTACCGCAGCCGCGCGGCCCACCCGCTCACCCCGGCGCAGCTTACTGACCTCTTAGAAGAGTCACGCGCCTACAATGAGCAGCACCAGCTTACGGGTCTGCTCTGCTACAGCAACACTGGTCATTTTGTGCAAGTGCTGGAAGGACCTGCCCCGAGGTATACGCGCTCTATGCCAAAATCCGCCAGGATGCGCGCCATCAGGAAATAGTCACCTTGAGCGACCAGGTGGGTACTACGCGCTGGTTCGGCGATTGGCAAATGGCGTACGTAGCCGCTGAGTCGCACGACTATTTCTGGCTAATCGGTTACCTCGAAGCGCGCAGCCACCAACTGGTTACGCCCCAAATTCCAGTTGCCGAACCGCACCTACTTACCTTACTCAATAAATTTAGCCGAGTGTAAGCATCTACTGTAAAAATTACGTATATATTTAAATAATAAATACGTAAAAGCCGCTTTATTATCTGAGGAATTAAGTTGGAGCTTTGAAATCAGTGCTGAACAGTTGGTACACTGCCAACTCGTTTTGCTGAGAGTTTTACTCATGCTACTCAATATCAACCGCGACGCTCACGACCGTAGTACCTGCGTGCTCACCTACGAAGAAAGCGAATACTGGCTGCAAGCCACTTGGAGCGGGTACATCGACCCAACGGAGGCGATGCGCGGGGCAGAAGCCTATTTGCAGCACGCTGGGCAGCGTCCGTGCGCGTTTCTGCTTAATGATAATTCCCAACTGCGCGGGCCATGGTTCGAAAGCACCGACTGGCTGGTGGATGTCTGGGTACCGCAAGCTAAGCAGCTGGGCCTACGCTACGTGGCTCACATCGTGCAGGCTGACCAGCATTACGACGTGCTCACCTTACGGCTGCCTGCCCCTACTCGGGTTCCCTTTGAGCTCCAGATCTTCCAGGATGTAGCTGATGCCCGTCAGTGGCTGCGCCAGGTGCGGAACGCTTACCTCAAGGTGGCGCCTCAAGTAGAATAGGTAACCGCGAACATAAGGAGCTGTTTGTTGCTCCCTAACCCGCGTGTAGAGGCACGCAAGCCTGCGCTAGTTCTTCATGGGGGCCGGGTAGCTTTACCTGCGCTTATCTCCCTGCTACATGCCTACTTCCGGCTTGTCCGTCTATTTCGAAAATGTGGCTGGACGCCTGCTTGAGCACCCCGACGGCTATATCTATATTTCAGTGCCATCCCGGCACGCGCACGTTCACCGATTTGCTGGCGCTACTTACGCATACCACTATCCTGCTGCAGCGCCAAAAGTGAGTAAAGGTTTTGGGCGACCAGCGGCTGATGTCACCCTTTACGGAACAGGAAAGTGCCTATATCCTTGAGCATTGGCAGGTCTATGGTCTGCAAAGCCCGGACGCTATCTACGCGGCCATCATTGTCACCAATAATGTTTTTGCGCGCTTGGTTGCCAGCCAAGCCCAGCACGAGGCCAAGACGTCCGTCTTAACCTGCCGCCTGTTCGAGCACGAAGTTGCAGCGGCTGCCTGGCGCCGATAAGTGGTGTAGCAATACGGCCTACCCCTTGCCTTGACTAATTTCGTTTTCATGGGTGACACGAATAGACCCCCATCCTAACCCCCAATAGGGTATAGTATCCGTCAGCAAATAAGCCGAGTTCCGGCTTTTGGTAATGTTGAAGGTCCTAATGCTGCTCCCAGGACTGTCGAAACTCACGCTGGTAGGCCCGTAAATAGAGTTACACTCGTATCTAGCTGGCCCTACCCTTCTGACCAACGTTAAGACTTTACTCTTGAGGGAGGATACCAGCGCCTCAATACAGGAGCCGTTGTGCCGTAGAGTAGGTGCTGAGCCAGTGGCCGCTGCGTCGCTGGCGGCGGCGTTCTCGTTTTAAGTTGCGGGCAGCGACCAGCGCTCCAATCAGCCAGCCAATCAGCGTTACTTGGAGCACTAATAAGAGCGCGCCTAAGCCAGGACGTTTGTGCATAATTAACGAGAGCCCTGGGAATAGTACAGTTAATAACATAGAATAATGATTCTAATAGCACTTATACCTAGTAAATGTACTACCTGTGCTTCATGAGTGCAACGTCCGACTCGTTTCTTTTTTCTACGCGAGGTTAGCTACTTGTGTTCTCTGAGCTCTCGGCCAATATGACTACCTTCCATAGTCAGTGCAGGGTAGCACGAGCGCCCCTTGAAAAAGCTAGTGGGCCGAGCCACTGGTTACGCTGCGTGATGGATAAACGTCCTCGCCATTAAGCACCGAGCGCTAGTACCAGTCCGTTCAGAACGCCCGATACTAGCCTGTCTGGAGGTATCTATAACGGTTAGTGAATGGGCATTGCTTAAGAGTTACGTATTCAGTAGGTTGCTAGCTGGTAACTTCCCTCCTCCCGCCCTAGCTTTACTCAATCGCAGGACAGTCGTTGGCCATAGACGCATACGCCGCTACCTGGGCGAGCGAGCGCAGTAGCTGCTGCCACTGCTGCTGCGAGTACCGGAGCAGCAGTGCGCAGTTTCCTGGTCATAGCGCGTATTCATAAGACCTTGCTTTGCCATCAGCTGCTGGAGTTCTTGCCGGAACGCGAGGGCAAATACATCCCCTTCGGCTTGATACACGTGTGCAATGCGCTGACTCAGTTGGCGGGAGATCAACTCACAGATATCGAAATGCACTTGCTTATGCGCGAGCACCTGGTCGCTGCGCGCTGCGGTGGAGTCACGCACCCAGAAGCGGCTTTTATCCAAAGCCGCCGTGACAAAAAATGTTTCGGCCCGATGAATCTCTGGTGCTAATTACTTGCAGGACCGGAACACATGAGGCCTCACCTATCCCCAATAAGGGGGCGTCTGTTGATAAGACATTGGCTAGTGCCTGAAAGTCCACTCAGCTCAGTTTGCGCCCAGCTTGCCAGCACTGCAGTTGCTGTTTGGGCTGCAGGCATGCTGGCGCATAGCAAGCACGAGAGAGTAGCAACATAAGCAGTCCGCTAACTGCCCTCTCCATAGTAGCTAACTAGTTGTCGGTGTCTGGGTCTTGGGTGAAAGGTAACGATAACTGCCGCATGATTGCCACTTGAGGAAGTTGTTGCCGAGCGGCCAAGATCCGGAGCAGCGCCTGTACGCAGACTTCCCGCGCTCCTTCAGCTGATTTTAGAACGGTCCTTAACCTCTCCTATGTAACCAGACTATGTCACCTCGAAACGCTACCCTTAGCAACGACTGTGAGAGCGGAAGCGAGCAGCGGCTCCGTGGTCGCGCCCGCAAGCAGGCTCACGTGGTGGCTTAAGGTTGCTGGCCAAGCCAGGTAGCAGCGGCGGCTTCCTCGTCAAAGAGGCGATAGTGCAAGACTCCCTGTGCCTCATGCCGAATGCGGCTAAAGGAGAGTCGGGCAAACACATCCTGCGAGAGCACCACAGCCCTTATTACCAGACCCTGCCTCACGCTACGCGTCTGCCAGTAGTCCACAATTAAGGCCTGCTCAGCTTCGCTGAAGGGCTGCAACAAGCGCTGGTCACTCAGTAGCTTATGCCGGCCTTGGCGCTGCAAGAGTGGGCCTGTGTGGTGCAGATTGAAGTGGTCCAGTTACGCTGGACAGTTTAGGGCACTAAGGTGAAGGAGCTGTTGATGAGTATGATAGGGCGTCTGGTAATCGATACTGGAGTGCAGGCGTTCGTGATTATAGTAGTCAAAATAGTCGCCGACGCTACGCTGGGCATCAGCTAAGTCGGCAAAAACGGGCCGCTTGCGCAGTTCGAGTAGTTCCGTTTTGAGGCGAGACCAGAGGCTTTCGGCCTGCGCATTGTCGTAGCAATCGCCGCGCCGACTCTGCGAGCGCACAGCTTGGTGGTCGTGGATCAGTTGGCGGTACACATTGCTGCAGTACTGCCCACCCCGGTCGGAGTGGACGAGTAGGCCCGGCATGGGCGGTTGGGCCAAAAAGCGCGCTGCAAGGCCGTGGTAATCAGCTCTTCGGGCATCGTGGCCATGACGTGCCAGCCCACCACCTGCTTGCTGACCATATCCTGGTACGCGCACAGATAGCCCCAATTACCGTTGGCCAGGGGCAAGTACGTAATATCGCTGACCCAGACCTGGTTGGCCTGCGTAGGCTTGGGCTGATTTAGTAGCCAGTTGGGGGCGCAGCGCAGCCCGTGCGTCGAATCGGTCGTACGCGGGGTAAAGGCTTTGGGCTGCAGTGCGTGCAGGCCCCGGCGGCGCATGGCCCCGCGCAGGCGCTGACGACCGACGCGGTAGCCCTTGCGGCGCAAGGCAACTTGGAGCCGACGCGTGCCGTAGCGGCGTTTGTGGCGGCCGAAGACCTTGACCAGTGCCTCCTCCCAAGCGGGTTGTTTCTCGATTACTACTTGCTGCTGAGCTTGTTGCCAGGCATAGTAGCCACTGGTTGGCACGCCGAGCACGTGGCAGAGTAGGCGCACTGGGTGCTGCCCCCGATGCGCCTCAATAAACCGATAGCGACTCATGGGTTGTCGGTCGCTGAGAAGATGGCAATGGCTTTTTTAAAATGTCTAACTCCTGCGCTTGCCGTCGCGCCAAGGCACGTAGCTGCCGCAACTCGGCTGCGGTGGCCGGGTCCAGCTCCGCCCCGCGAGCAGCTGCTACGGGGGTAAGCGCCTCTTTTTGCCACTTATACAGCAGCTTCGGGCTGATATTGAGCGTACGGGCGGCCGCCTGGGTTGAGCGACTCTCGCCCGCTAGGCGTAGGGCCTCGGCGCGGAAAGCGGCGTCATAACGCCGACGTTTGGCAGGTTGGGGGCTGTCTTTCATGACATTCGAAAGATAGGACCCTATTCTGTCCAGGTTTACTCGACCACCTCACTTGCTGGCGGTACTATTCGGGGCAGCTTTGGCTGGTGGGGCCTACCTGGTTCACTAGGAAATGTTAGTTGAGTCGAAGCAGTAAACACCAAACGCTTCTTTCAACTTAGTACCGATAAGTAAGCTACTTTATATCGGCACCGAGTTTTCAGGTAGAATGGGTAACCAGTGAGCGGGACCTGTCCAGGCCAATTGTTACTCCTATTATGTAGGTGTCTGGCGGGCCCAAAGGCGAATTTACTAGCGAGAGCTAAAAAATAGCACTTTAAAGAATATTTTAGGAACTTTACCTAGATAGTTGTACAAAAGCGCTTTTTATTATCCTTTCTGCTGATTACTCCTGATAACACTTAGTTATCAAGGGTAATTACGGCATACTTTTGGGTCTAAATATCGACTATGCCTTTTAGTTGGTCGCCCACCATACTGCCCACCTTCCTATGGAAACGCTTCCTAGTCTTCCCGACTCTCAGGCCGTCGGGCCGGCCCGTCACATCAACGAGTATGCGGAAGCCGGCGCCCGCTACGTCAACACGGGCCAGCAGGGCGCGGCTAATACCC
>CALMOO010000747.1:8737-15069 GCA_937871705.1 uncultured Hymenobacter sp. | reverse complement strand
GCACCAGGGCGGGCTTGGTCGAAAGCACCTCCGCGCTGGCGCCGGCCTCCTGAAACCGCTTGCTCAGCACGTCGGGCATGCCGCGGCCGGGCTCCTCGGGGTTGTTAAACGTGAGCCGGATGGTGGCCACCTTCACGTTGGGGTCATTGGCCTGCGCAGCGACCGGCGCCGGCATGTCCACTACCCCAGGGGCAGGTGCCTGCTGAGCTGCGGTCGGCTTCGGCTCAGGAGCCGACTTGCCCAGCTGGTTCGTGCGGCTGAGGTTGTCGGTGAAATTGCTGATAAAACTCACCACCACGCCGTTGCGAATGGTGATATTCAGCATCCCATCCTTTTCGAGCTTGTCACTGGCCCGCCGCATGGCCTTGGCCTCCGGCATGTTTTTCAGGGCTGGGTCTTGGCCGATGGCCTGGTACACGTTGGCCAGCAAGTCTTTGATTGACTCTTCTTTGCCGGGAGCCTGCGCCTGCTCGGGGGCGGCCGTGGGCTCCAGCGACTTTGTTTGCCAGATGGCCTGGGCCACTTGCTCTAGCTGCTTTGCCTCCTCGGGTTTGCCACGCTTGCGCAGGGCAGCCGCGACGGGCAACGCATTGCGAATGAACTCGTCCCGGTCCTCGTCCGGCGTGCTAGACGTAGGCGCTGGGGCGGTGGCCTTTTTTTGACCGGGAGTGGCTTGCGGGCGTACCTGCTGCTCACCCCCGGCCGTTGGTTCAGTTTGTTCAGCCATATTATTGATAGTAAGATGTTTATACAGTAACCCCAACTATCAGGGATTAAGGGAAACAAATATACCAAGCCACTGCCTAACTTCTCATTATTCAAGAATAAAATGCACTCTCTCTCTTTAGAGAATCACAATAAGCTTACCCATTAAGACGCCCTATGAGGCTATCTATTTCTTTACCAAGCACTTCCTTTAACTCCACAAGGTTTGCAAGTACCAGTTGTGCATCAAGCGCCTTGGTGGTGTCACTCATGGCCATCTTGGTAACCGTTGAATTATCAGGCAGGACAATCCAGCTGATGTTGTAGCCCCGCCGATGAAAAAAGAAGAGTATCGTTAAGCAGACTTCGATACTACCCGAGAAGGTTTGCTCCAGCCTGGCGATCACGTTCCGCGAAAGGCCCGCTTCCTCGGCCAACTTGGCTTGTGACCAACTATCCTCTCCAGGGCCGGCTAGCTCGTCGCGTAGCATTACCAATCGCTTCCCAATTTGCTCTCTATTAATCATGTTTTAACGGGTTTACTATTGACTAGGTGCCGCAGGTCAGGGTCACGTTTAATTCGGTTTAACTCACTCGCAACCATTGCCGCAACATCGGCTTTGATTGTCTTGTAGTTATCCCGAATAACTTGCTCGGTCAGGTCTTGTCCTGTGGCGGAATCCGCAAAACTAGTTATCTCTGGGATTGCTTCGTATGCCTCCTCTTCCCGCTTGAGCTGGGCGGCATCCACGATAATCTCGGCGTGAAATACCTTCTGGCTGATTTCCTCGCCAAAGTTGTCCGCGACCGCGCCCACAAACCGGCCCTGCGAGAGGGTAGAAATCTTGCTGGCGGGAATCATGCTGTCGAGTTGGGTCGAAATGCTACTACTAGTGTCTTTGCTGTTGATGCTCACCGACTGGCGTTTCTGCAAGATGCGCCCGAAGCGCTTGCTCAGGGCCTCGGCGCTATCGCCCGTCACCTGGCCAGAAATGATATTACCTACGACTTCCTGAATGGCAGTGGATTCGAGCTTGCCGTAATCGCGGTCAATTTGCGCCTTCGTCTGAATGCCCAGGCAGGTCGAAACTTTGTTGCTGCGGGCCGTGGCAATCAGGTCGTCTAGCCCCTTGAAGTAGATGGTGGGCAGCTCGTCAATGATGAGCGAGAACTTCAGCTGGTGCTTTTTATTGACCAGCTTCACGATGCGGGCATTGTAGAGCCCCAGGGCGGCGCCGTAAATCAGCTTGCGCTCGGGGTTGTTGCCCACGCACAAGACCTTAGGCTGCTTGGGGTTGTTGAGGTCGAGCGTGAAATCGTTGCCTGACATCACCCAGTAGAGCTGCGGGCTGGCCATGCGGGCCAGCGGAATGCGGGCCGAGGCAATCTGGCCTTCCAGCTGCTCGCGGGCGTCGCCTTCAAAGGCATCCACGAAGGGCCTTACGTAGTTCTCAATCTCGGGATAAGCGCCCAGGATGGGAAACATCTCCTCGTATTTGCGCCCTAGGAACTCAATCATGTGCGGGAAGGTGCAGTACTTGCCCCCCTCGTAGAGCTTGAGAAACCAGATGATGGCGGCCACGAAGTTGATGGGCGACTCGATGAAGAAATCACCTTGCTTCTCAATCCACTTCCGGTTGAGGTTGAGCATGATGGTCGCCGCCGATTCGTAGGCATCCATGATGTCCGTCATCATCGCCGGCAGCAAGGGGTTGCAGCGGTGGCTACGGCTCGGGTTGTCGAAATTGATGACGCAGAACTGCACCGGGTTCTCGTACTTGCCCTCGTTTTTGAGCAGCTCGTTGTAGACCAGCGTGCTCATGTCCGGAAACTTGAAGTCGTACACGTACATCGCAAAGCCCTTAGCCAAGTGCTGCTTGATGAACTGGTTGATGACGGCGAAGGTCTTGCCCGAACCCGGCGTCCCGTAGACAATGGTGGCCCGGAAAGGGTTGACGATGTTCACCCAGCCTTGGCGCTGCTTCTTGCCCAGCTGGTACACGGTGGGCAAATTCACCGAGTACTCGTTTTCCATCTTGCGCTCCTCTTGGGGAAACGTTTCATTCTCCGTGTTGAAAATGTCGCCCATCAGGTTCACTTTCAGCAGCCGGCTCACCAGGTTGCCCCCGCGCAGCAGCAGCATAAACCCGACGGCGGTCGAGGCGCAGTACAGCGCCGTTACCGTAGCCGGCGAGTAGGCCAGCTCCAGCACGAACCCGTTGCCAAAGAACACGGCGGCCCCGAGTACCAGGTAGGCCAGGATGGGGGGCCACGTCTGGGTTTCGCTGGGCTTGCCCCGCGTGCCCAGGCAGGCCAGCGCCAACAGCAGCACGGCCGCGCCCTTGGTCACGTAGGGCGCGTGGAATAGCGCGGTCTTCGTGCTGAACTTGCCCAGGATGGCCCCGAACCAAGCAGCTGTCAGGTGGTGCTCGGTAAAGAACCCGTAGCAGTAGTAGTAGAGGTGCAGCAACGTCAGGACGACGGCAAACAGCCGCATCAAGTCCATGATTTTGCCCATTCCGCGTTCGTCATCCATAACAGTAAAGGGGGGTAAGAGGTGGAAGTAAAGTGGTGGCTACTGGTGGCGCTGGCGGCGCTTCTTGCGCCGCCATACATTCTCGTTTTGGGTGGCGTCATCGGTGGCGCCCCCCTCCCCTACCCCCTCTTCGAAGGAGAGCAGGCCGTGAGGCGTGGCGGCATGGCCTGCTGAGTCGTTCGGGCCATAGTTGCCGACTGGCATAGGCATGGTGCGCAGGACCTCGCGGCCGAAGGGGCTGAAGTGGTCACGCAGCTGCTTGGCCTTTACGCCCACATCCGTACCCTTCACGCTGATTTCCTGGTAGCGAAAGCTGCTACCTACCAGCATGCCCTTGGCGTCGCGCTTTAGCGCCGCCTCAATCTGATTTTCCTGCAGGTGGGTCACCAACTGGTCGAGCGAGCGAATAGCCGGATTAGCCAGGGCCGCCGTGAGCACCTGGCGCACGTGGCCACGAGTCGCTTCTTTGCTCGGGTCGAGGTCGCGGGTAGCCTGCTTGCGGGTGGGTAGCTCAGCCATACCTAGCTCCTTCCGAATCTTTTGGGTAGCCTTCACATTGCGGGCGTAGTTCTGGCTTGTGTCGAGGGCGGCCCCGCCGTCGATGGGCACGCGGTTGATGTAGATGTGCACGTGCGGGTGGTCCTTGTCGCGGTGCTCATAGACGGCTACCTGATGCCGCGCCAGATCGGCGCCCATCAGCTCGCAGTACCGCGCCGCGGCGCGTAGCTTCTGCTCCCGGTTCACCTGCTCGCCCGGTGCCCACGAAAGAATCGTGTGCCACACCGGTTGCTGAATGCGGCTGCTCATGGCGGCCACGTCGCGCATCTCGGCCGCGATGCCGGCCGCGTCTATACTACCGACGTTGGCCACGCTTAATAGCTCGGCCTGCTTGTTGGTGCGGTCCGACCGGATACCCGCGCCGTATTCCAGCGCGCCCGTAAAGTCTGCGCCGGTGACTGTCTTGGCTATCATTTCAAAGTCTGGAGTAGACGGGTTACTAAGTCGTTCAACTGGTCGATGCCAGCCCCTGGCAACTTGCCCGCGTTGGCCAGCTTGGTGAGCTGATTCAGGTTGCTACCGGTGGCCCCCAGCAGCCGGCGTAGCTCGGGCGGGATGCGCTCGACTATCGTTCTGCCCAGCGCTGCCCGGCGCATGTACTCGCCCACACTGAGGCCGGCCAGCTTCGCTTTGGCCGCAATGGCGCGCTTGTCAGTGGCCGCTAACCGCACGCCAATGCGCGTATTCTTGCCAGCATTTTCTTCTCCTGCTGGCTCGGGTGCCGGGGTTACTTCTTCTTCCATGGGTTCGCCAAATGTGGGACTGCGCTAGCAAGCCAGGAGAAATAGCTTGCGTCAATTTCTCCGTTGACTTTGGGCGGGCAAACCGAAGGTTTGTACGTACAAAGTCATGGCTTGCTGGGTAACTTCTGGGGGGCGTTAGAGAGTCGCAAAAGCCTCCGCCGTTAGTATTCTAAAAACGGGTTGTTTCTGCTTCATAAAATCTTCATGTTATAAGAGAACAAGAGGATTCTTTCTTTCTTATTCTCTTGCTTTAGTAAGAAGACTTTTTTAGCTTTTCTCTTTTTTGCAGAAGCGAAACTGCGAAACATGCTAGGAGACTTTGTAGGCGTGTATCATCGTACTCTCTCGGGTTGTTTTGCTTGTTGGTGACTAACAAATATAACGGCTACATAAAATCATTTTTAAATCTTTTCTCTCTTTTTGTTGCATTTCAAATCAGGACAACTAAATTTGCTAACAGTGAAAGAGTCCAAGGACATCCCCGACTAATCATACAGTCCAGTTTTCCCCATCTTTCCTAACTCCCCAGTCTTGTTCACATGAGCAGCACCAAGTACATCTCGATCTCCTCCCAGAAGGGGGGCGTGGGCAAAACCACCATCAACATCCTGGCGGCCTCGGCCTTCCACTTCCTGGCCAAGCAGCGGGTAGCCGTTATCGACTGCGACTATCCCCAGCACTCGCTTAATGGGCTGCGCAAAAAGGAGCTGGAAAAACTACAAGCCAACCCTGAAAAAGCGGCTGAGTTTCAGGCGCTCGGTCGGCAGGCTTACCCCATCGTTGCCTGCCAGGTAAAGGAGGCCCTGACTGTCGCTAAGCAGCTGGAAGGCAAATACGACCTGGTGTTCATCGACACGCCGGGCACTATCAATGTGCCGGGCATTCTGGAGCTGTGGAAGCAACTGGATTACATCTTCATGCCCTTGGAGGCCGACATTCTGAGTGTCGAGGCTACACTGCCCTTCGCGCAGGCCTTGGGCAAGTTCAGCAAAGGCCAGCCCGGCAGCCGCCTCAAGCAGTATTATGCCTTTTGGAACAAGCACATTAAGAGTGAGAAACAGGAATTCTACACGCGCACCGAGGAATACTTTGCCGAGCAGGATATTCCATTTCTGGCGAGTCGCCTGGAGCACAGCGTCAACTACAAAAAGGAGGCAATGCGCTCGACCATGTTCCCGCTCAGCAAGGAATTCCTACGCCTGAGCATTAGTGGGCTGATTACCGAGATGTCGGGCATCATCTTCGGCACCGCCCCGGTTAAAGCAGCTGATACAGTGGCCGTGACCGAAGCAGACGCGACTCTTTAAGCTCCTCCTGCCATGAGTAAATCACGCACCACCCCCGCCCCCACCACGGGCGCATCATTCGTTGAGGCGATGGACTTTGTCGCGAAGGGCCGTTCGGCCAAAACCTTCTCGGCTCTAGAAGACAAAGCCACTCCTGAACCAGTTGCGGCCCCGGCTGCCATTGAACCTAGGCCAGTAGTGGCCCGGCCGATTGCCCCCGCCCCTCAGTCAGTAATAGATAATCAATTAACTATCGGGAAGAAGGAGGCGGCTGAGCAGTTTGATTATGCCAGTGCTTTCCTCAAGCCGGTTCGCACCCGCAAGCACAAGTCTATCTACGTGGACGATGCCCTGCACAAGGCGCTAGCAGTCCTCACTCAGGTTGCCGGCGTCGGCCTGGCCGACCTGCTCATTAACATCGCCAACGACCATTTTGAACGGTATCGCCCGGCCATTCAGAAGTACATGAGTGACCAGGAGAAACTACGCAAGAAAGAACTCCCC
>CALMOO010000747.1:7480-8727 GCA_937871705.1 uncultured Hymenobacter sp. | reverse complement strand
ACTAACCCCTCCCCGACGTAAGCCTTTCACTTTCACACCTTTAAAAACAGGTGTGCTGGCTACTGCTTTGCCCTTTCCCTTCCTCCTCCTCCCTCCTGTACCGCTATGTTTAACGCAATCTCGTGGGGCCAGTATATCGGCTGGCTATTCCTGGCGCTGGCGCTCTACTACGCTTACGTCGGCCTAGTTTATTACCGGGTCGAGCTGCTGGGCCTAGTCAAGGGCAAGGGTAAGGGCAACGCAGCTGCCGATGCCTCGGCTCCCGCCAAAAGCCTCAGTTCCTCAACGGGTAAGGGGCCACTTATCGCTAAGTCTGCCCTCAGCTCACCCGCCTCTGCCCCTCAGGCAACCAAGCCGGCCAAAGCGCCAGCTGAGCCAACCACCACCGAAACGGACGAGGAACCCACTGACCAAGAGCACGAGGAACCCACCGACCAAGAGCACGAGCAGGAGTCGGCCGAAGAAAGCGAACTGGTGGATGAGCTACCCGACCTCGGCCTACCTAAGAGCGAGCTTTCGGAGCATAATTATGATGGATATGAAATCCAAAAGCTTTCAGATGATTCAAAAACAAGTAATTTTACAAATGAGGACGATATAACCTCAGCCCTACCAACTCAAGTCACTGCCCTAGAACCTGAATCCAGCCTCACCATCGGGATAGCCCAGCTGGGTGACTTCCTGGAACGGGCCGTTGAGCGTCAGCTTACTCCCGAAGAAATGGTCGAGCGAGAGCCTGCTTTGGAAAACACCGACGTCTTGCTAGCCTTCCTGCAAGCCCAAACCGAGAGCGTCCAGCGCGCTACCTCCCACGTCTACGCCGGGGTGGCAGAAGAAGCCTTCTGCTAATTAATCTAGCAGTATTTTCCCTTCATTTATTTACCTTTTTTTCATTCTCCATCTTTTCCTCAAAGCCATGTTTAACACGCTTCCCCAACGCGCTGCCAAGCGCCTGCACAACGTCCTCGGCACCGGCCTACTTGTGCTGGGTTCCGCTTCCGCTGCTCTTGCGCAGGGCGGCCTCAACGCCGGCAAGCAGGGTATCCAGGATGCCACGACGGCTATCACCGGCTACTTCGACCCGGCTACGCTGCTCATCTACGCCATCGCGGCCGTCGCGGGCCTCATCGGCGGTTTCAAGGTGTTCAGCAAGTGGCAGTCGGGCGACCAGGACACGCAGAAGTCGGCCATGGGTTGGTTCGGCAGCTGCATCTTCCTGGCCGTAGTGGCTACGGTACTGCGCGCCT
>CALMOO010000747.1:0-7470 GCA_937871705.1 uncultured Hymenobacter sp. | reverse complement strand
AATGAGCCACTTCCCCCTAAACAAGGGCGTCAACAAGCCCGTCGAATTTAAGGGACTAGTGGGCTCGCGCTACCTGTTTATGCTAGCAGGGGGCCTCGGCGGGGTGTTTCTGGGCTTTATCGTCCTGCGCCTCGTCGGGGCCAATGCCTACCTCTCGGTGGCTCTGGCCCTGGGCGGCGGCTTCTTCTGGGTGACGCGGGTATTCAGCCTGAGCGCTAAATACGGCGAGCACGGCGCCATGAAGCTCCAAGCCCAGGGCCGCCAGCCCAAACGCATCGTGAGCCGCAATGCCCGGCTCTTTAAAGGTCTAAAGCAGTCATGAGCAACCTACTCCTCCCCTCGGCCACGCTGGAAAGCAAGCAGCCCATCTACAAGGTGGAAAGCGACTGCCTGATCAGCAAGAACGGCGACGTCACCGTAGCCTACCGCCTCGACCTGCCGGAAGTATTCAGCCAGTCCAACGAAGACCTCGAATCACTGCACTCGGTTTTCGTGAAGGGCGTGCGCCTATTTCCCAATTACACGGTGCTGCACAAGCAGGATTGGTTTGTGCGCGATACCTACGCCCCTGACTTCAAGCAGGAGCGCACCATGCTCCAGCACAGCTACGAGCGCCACTTCTACGAGCGCGCCTTTCTCAACCACCATTGCTACCTGTTCCTCACCAAGACGAGCACCGGCCGCGAGAATTGGAACAGCCTCAGCTCCTTGCTGTCACGCTCCAAAATCGTCCCGAAGGAAATGATGGACGATAAGGTACTAACTACCTTTTTCAACGCCGTAGGTCAGTTCGTGCGCCTGCTCACGGATGCGGGCATTGCCTGCACCCAGCTGACCGATGATGACATTTGCGGC
Source organism: uncultured Hymenobacter sp. (assembly GCA_937871705.1). Classification (GTDB taxonomy): domain Bacteria; phylum Bacteroidota; class Bacteroidia; order Cytophagales; family Hymenobacteraceae; genus Hymenobacter. Next base: position 6,615 of record CALMOO010000747.1, on the reverse strand, counting down.
ACTGAGGCCGACGAAGCCACCGGCACGCCGGAGCGGGTGGGCCTACTGGAAAAGTACCTGGCCCTCGACCTCAGCGACTCGGCGCCCATGGTGGATATCGACCTGACCAACGGGCTGAAGGTGGGCGGCAAATCATGCCAGTGCTACTCGCTGGGCAATCTCGATGATATGCCCGCCTACGTGGAAACGGAGGTGAAGTACGACAAGCTCAGCACCGATCAAATCCCCTTCTTTATCGGCTTTGCGGCCCCGGTGGGGCTGCTGCTGAACTGCAACCACATCTACAACCAGTATCTGTTTGTCGATGACCACGCGAAGACGGTCAAGATGCTGGAGAAAAAGCGCAACAACCTCAACTCGTTGTCGCTCTACTCGCGGGAGAATGCCATCAACAAGGACTTTCAAGACCGCTACCTGAACGAGGCCGCTTCTGACCAAAAGCAGTGCGTCCGGGCCCACGCGAACGTGCTGGTGTGGAGTGAGCAGGAATCGGAGATAAAGGAACTGCGCGACCTCACCAGCGCCGCCATTACCAAGATGGACTGCCGGCCGCGCGAGAACACGGTAGACGTGGGCGGGCTGTTCTGGGCTGGTATTCCCGGCAATGCTGGCGACTTCCCCAGCGAGGAGACTTTCTACACGTTCATCGAGCAGGCCTGCTGCCTGTGGAATGTCGAAACCAACTACCAAGACTCCCCCAGCACGTTTGGTATCAAGCTCAGCGACCGTATCTCCGGCAAGCCGGTGCACGTGGATATCTCCGACCTGCCCATGGAAACGGGCCTCATCGGTAACCGGAACAAGTTTATTCTGGGCTCCTCGGGCTCGGGTAAATCGTTCTTCACCAACCGCCTGATGCGCCAGTACCACGAGCAGGGCTCGCATGTGGTACTCGTGGACGTGGGCGATAGCTACAAAGGTCTGTGCGAGCTGCGCGGGGGGGTCTACTTCACCTACGAGGAGCACAAGCCTATCAGCTTCAACCCCTTTTTTGTAGTCGGGAAACCCGACGTGGAAAAGCGCGAAAGCCTCAAAACGTTGCTGGTGACGCTCTGGAAACGGGAAGATGAGCGCATGAGCCAGGCTGAATACGTCTCGCTCTCGAATGCCATCACGCAGTACTACCAGTTGCTGGCCCAGACGCCCGGCATGCGCCCCAGCTTCAACACCTTCTACGAGTTTCTGCTTGGACCCTTCAGCGAGTACCTAACTACCAAGGAGGTGCGTGACCAGGATTTCGACATGAAGAACTTCCTCTTAGTGCTGGAGCCCTTCTACCGCGGCGGGGAGTACGATTACCTGCTCAACTCGGAAGAAGATTTGAATTTGGTGCAGGAGTCGTTCATCGTATTCGAGCTGGACAACATCAAAGACCACCCGATTCTCTTCCCGGTGGTGACGCTCATCATCATGGACACCTTCATTACCAAGATGCGCACGCTGAAGGGTATCAAAAAGGTGATTCTGATTGAGGAAGCCTGGAAAGCAATTGCCAAAGAAGGTATGGCCGAGTACATTAAGTACCTGTTCAAAACCGTCCGCAAATTCGATGGGGAGGCGATCGTAGTAACGCAGGAGATAGACGATATCGTCAACAATCCGATTGTAAAAGATACCATCATCAATAACTCGGATTGCCGCGCCCTGCTCGACATGAACAAGTTTATCAAGCGCTTCGATGAGATTCAGCGCATGATGGGCCTGAGCGATAAGGAGAAAGCGCAGGTGCTTTCTATCAACCTCGACAACCGCCGTGGCCCCAAATACAAAGAGGTGTTTATCAGCCTAGGGGGCAAGGAATCGAAGGTGTACGGGGTAGAAGCTTCGCTGGAAGAATACGCCACCTACACCACCAACCAAAAAGAGAAAACCCGCCTCTTCAGCAAGGTAGCCGACGGCATGTCACTGCCGGCAGCCATCAAGTCGTTTGCTCAGGAGCTACGTGAGCAGCACGCGGCCAAAGCCGCCTAATTCCTTTTCCACCCGCATCATGAAAGCAAGCACGCTCCTCCTCCTGGCCTGCCTGGCCACCCTCGGCACCAACTGCGGCCAGGATGCCGCCTCTAAAAAGCTGGCCGACGAAACCGAGGCCCGGGTAGTGGCCAGCATCAAGCAAGTGCTGGTGCAGGCCCCCGGCCAGGTGGACGCCCTGGGCCAAGTGCACACCTGGTATCAGAGCAGTGAGGTGCCCAACATCATCAAGCTCGACCCCAACGCGGCGGCCGTGTATGAAAACCACGCCACCTTGCTCAAGCAGGTAGCGGCTGACCAGCCTAAGCTCTCCAGTGACCCCATCCTAACGCCAGAGCAAGGGCAGAGCATCCGGCGTACCTACCAAAAGCTGGTTGATGAAAGCTCGGCCAACGTGGCCCAACTCACGAATCTGGCTAGCAGCAAAACCACGATGAGCGAGGCCGAGCAGCGCCAGTTCGTAGCGGGCCTGGCCAAGAAGGAGAATCATCAGCTCCAGTTAACGCAATACTTCAGCAAACGCACGGCCGCCACTATTGAGCAGAAAACTCAGCAGAAAAAGGGCAACGAGCATTTTAAAAGTGTGTGGGGCCACGACTAGCCCCACCTGAGTTTCACTAACCCCATTCTAGGTGATGAAAAAAACACAGTTTACGCTGTGCCTGGCGGCGCTTTGCCTATTTGGCGCACCAGCTGCACGCGCTCAGGCGGTCGTCTCGGCCCCCATTTTGGAAGGCACTAACTTCATTCAGACCGGCTTACAGGCCACTTTGAAGGTGCTCAATACGAAGGCAAACGACCTGGCTAATGATGGCGTGGTCGAGCAGGTGCTGACCAAGGGTTTTACCGAGAAAAACATGCTCCTGGCCAAGGACTGGTACGACGGGCTGCTGGCCATCAGCAATACGATTAAGACCTACCGGCGCGTGCAGCACCTGTTTGAGCGGCAGACGGCCATCATCACCATTTATTCGAACTACATCGGCAAGTTCAAGGCCGACCCCAACCTAAGCCCGGCCCAGGTGAACGGCGTTGTGCGGGGCTACACGGTGCTGATTCAGGAATCGGCCGGCTACCTCGATGACTTGTCGGCTATCGTCTCGCCAGCCAAATCGAAAATGACCGACGCCGAAAGGATGGAGCTAATAGATGTGCTCGACGACAAGGTGACGCATCAATACGACCTCGTGAGCTACTTCACCCGGCGCAACATGGCCATCTCCACGCAACAGGCACAGGCGACCCGAGATGCCGCGACGCTGAAGCAACTCTACGGGCTGAAGTAATGAGGAAGCTACTCATTCTCGCGGTACTGACTGGCCTAGGGTTAGCCGCCCGCCCGGCCCACGCCCAGCTCGTGATATCGGCCCCCATTGCCGAGGGTCAGGCTACCAAGCAGGCCGGCCACCAAGGCTTTCTCACGGTGCTCAAGGACTTGGGCAATACTGTCATGAAAGAAGGCAATGACACGCAGGCCATCATCAAAACGCTGGAAAGCCAGACGGTGGAGCTGCACGACGAATGGTACACGAGTCTGCTCAAAATCAACTCGGTGGTGACCAATTACCAGCAGGTAAAGAAAATCTGGGGCTACCAGAGCCGCACGCTCGACCTCTACAGCCAGAACATCGGCCAGTTGCGCGCCAACCCCTACCTGACGCCTACCCAGATTCAGGGCATGGTAAAGGGCTACACAGTACTCATCACGGAGAACGTGGGCCTGCTCGATGACCTGACCACCATCCTCACGCCCGGCGCCGCCAAGATGACGGATGCGCAGCGCCTCAAGTTCATCAACCGCATTGCCGATAAGGCTGCCCACCAGTACCAGCTCGTTTCCTACTTCACCCGGCGCAACCAAGCCATTGCTTCGCAGCAGACGCAAGCGGCCGTGGATGCCCAAACCCTCAAAAAGCTCTACGGACTCTAACCGCTATGCTACTCTCCCTTTTACTCCAAGTATCCATTCCGGTCAAGTCGCTCCAAGACCTGCTCGACAACCTCTACAATGAGATGCTGCCACTGTGCAGCGACCTCATCAACGTAGGCCGCGCCCTGGGTGGGCTAGGGGCACTGATTTTCATCGCCGGTAAGGTGTGGCGCCACCAGGCTGAGAACTCGCCCATCGATGTGTTTCCGCTGCTGCGCCCCTTCGCCATCGGCCTGGTCATTAGCTTATTCCCCGCCATGCTGGGCATCCTGAATGGCGTGCTGGGTGGCCTCTCCTCGGCTACCTCGTCTATCGTCTTGGTTCAGAATCAAGATATTATTCAGCTGGAAGCCCGTAAAAAGGCCCTGCTCGCTGCCCGGCCGGAAAATGCCCCCTATCAATCGGATGAGGCATTTGACAAGGAGCTGGAAAGTAAGGATGCGCTGGACTTCGGCGGCAAGGCGGCGCTCTACTTCAACCGCCTGAGCTACGATGTGCAAAAGAACTTTCGGGAGTGGATTCGCAATGCCCTGGAGCTGGCCCACGACTCGGCCGCGCTGGTGATAAACACCATTCGCACCTTCTTCCTCATCATCCTGAGCATCATCGGGCCTATCAGTTTCGGCTTTGCTATCTGGCCTGGCTTTGAGGGTACGCTAACCAACTGGTTTTCGCGCTACATCAACGTGTTCTTGTGGCTGCCGGTGGCCAACATATTCGGGGCCATCATCGCCAAAATTCAGGTCATGATGCTCAACCTCGACATCAGCCAGATTCAAGCCAGCACCAGTAGCACCGACCTGGAAAAAGCTGACTACGGCTACATGATTTTCCTGGTGATTGCCATCGCCGGCTACTTCACGGTGCCCTCGGTGGCTGGGTGGATTGTCTCGGCTAGCGGCCTGACTAACATCACGCGCTATGCTAACACGCAGGGAGGCAACGCCGCTAGCATGGCATCAAGCGCAGCTGGTGCTGCCGGTGGCCAGGTGGTGGGCCGGGCCATGGCGGCCGGTCGCGCAGTCTTTGGGGGCGGTGGCCAGGGTGGTAACGGCTTCCAGAATACCAACAAGGCTGCCTAATTGATAACTGCTAATTGCTAACTGTTATGTTTCGCTCGCTCAAAAACATCGACTCGGCCTACCAGCAGACGAAAACGCTGGCCCTGCTTTTCATGGTGCTCTGCGCCTCAGTTGCCGGCTACGCCGTGTACGCCTCCCAGCGTACCGCCCGCCTCGCACAGGACCACATCTACCTGCTCGACCAAGGCCAGCTGCTGGCGGCTACCTCGCACAATGTGCAGGATAACCGCCCGGTGGAGGCACAGGACCACGTGAAGCGCTTCCACGAGTACTTTTTCACGCTTGACCCCGATTCAAAGGCTATCGAGAGCAACGTGACGCAGTCGCTTTTTCTGGCCGATGAGAGCGCCAAGCGCGCCTACGACAACTACAAGGAAAGCGGCTACTACAACAACCTGATTCAGGCCAACATCAGCCAGCACATCACGGTGGACAGCGTGGTAATCAACCCCTCGACCTACCCCTACTACGCCAAGTGTTACGCCACCGAGCAGATTATTCGGGCGACCAACGTGACCACCCGGGCCCTGGTATCCGAGTGCTACCTGCGCGATGTTTCGCGCTCGACCAACAACCCGCACGGCTTCCTGATGGAGCGCTGGCGCGTGCTTCAGAATAACGACTTGCGCACGGAGGCCCGCTTATAATCTCTTCCTTTTCAAGCCCTTCCTATGAGCACGCCCAAGCACACGCAAGAGTTTCTGAAAAAACGGCAAATGATGCTGTTTGCCCCCCTACCAATCGTACTCTGCCTGACGGCTCTCTTCGCGGTGGGCGGCGGGGGCAAGGGGGTCGCGGCGGCTACAGCTGCCAGCACGGCCCCGGGCGCGAGCGGCCTCAACCTGTCGTTGCCCTCAGCTGGCAAAACCACGATGTTTGAGAATAAGATGCAGGCCGCGGCCGCGCCTCAGGATAGCAACCGGCACAATAACCTAGCCTTCGCGCCGCCCATCACCACGGCGGCCGGCGCTGCACCAAGTGCGCCCGGTGCTCCAGCAGCTGGCACCCAGCCGGCTGGCCTGAACTACGCTGTGCAGCCAGGCCAGCCGGGCCAGAAGTACGACCCCAACGCCGACCCGAACGTGGTGGCCATGCAAACCCGGATGCAGCGCCTTCAGGAGCAAACCAGCGCCTCGACGGCACCAGTGGCCAGCGCCCCGCGCACCAGCTCGGCGGCGGTCGCTGCTGCACCAGCTGCACCAGTGCACGATACGCGAATGGATGCGTCGCTGAAGGAGCTTGATGAGCTGAAGAATCAGTACCAGCAACGGCTACTGGCCATGAACTCGCCGGCCGCAGCTGCTCCGGTGGCCACCACCAAAAAGATGACCGTTATCACCCAGGTGCGGCCCTCGGTAGTAAGCACGCTCCAGCAGACCGCGCCCCAGGCTAACGGGTTCCACACCCTAGGAGAGTCAGGCGCTACTCCAAACGTGAACTCGGTACCGGCCGTGATTCACAGCGACCAGGTAGTAGAAGCGGGCTCGACGGTGAAACTACGCCTGCTGCAAGATGTGCAGCTCGAGGGGCACCTGATTCCGCGCAATAGCTTCCTCTACGGCACGTGCAGCATGGCTGGCAACCGCCTCACCATCGCGGCCACGTCGGTGCAGTACCAGGGCAACCTACTCC
>CALMOO010000746.1 GCA_937871705.1 uncultured Hymenobacter sp. | reverse complement strand
CCCTACCCCCATGCGTCTTGGTGACTTTAACGACCTGGAAATAGCCCGCGAAGTCAGCATCGGCTTCTACCTGACCAGCGACGATGGCGACCTGCTGCTACCCGAAAAATACCGCCCCGTAGGCGCACACGTCGGCGACGTTATTCGCGTGTTTGTGTACCGCGACTCCGAAGACCGACTCATTGCCACGACGTTAGAGCCGCTGGCAGTGGTCGATAGCTTTGCCGCGCTCACCGTGCGCGATGTGGGCCCGCCCGGCGCCTTCCTCGACTGGGGCCTGGAGAAAGACCTGCTTTTGCCCCACGCCAACCAGCGCCTGGCTGTGCGCGTCGGCGACCGCGTGCTCGTGTACGTGTACCTGGATGAAGCCACCGACCGCCTCGTAGCGTCGGCCAAATGGCAGCAGTTTCTGAGCCCCGAGCCCTTTGTGGGCACGGTGGGCGAAGCCGTGCAGCTGCTTATTGCCGAAGAAACGCCGCTGGGCTACTCAGTAGTCGTGAATGGTACGCACTTGGGCTTACTGTATAGTAATGAGGTATTTCGCCCGCTGCGCATCGGCGAGCTGCTACCCGGCCATTTGCGCCAGATTCGGCCCGATGGCAAGCTCGATGTGCGCCTGGGCCAGGCTGGTTACGACGAAGTAGAAAGCGCCGCTAGCTTGGTGCTGGCCGCCCTGCGCCAGCGCCCCAACGGCCGCCTACCCCTCGGCGACAAGAGCTTGGCCGACGATGTGTACCGCCGCCTGGGCATCAGCAAGAAGGTGTTTAAAAAAGCGCTCGGCTCCTTGTACAAGCAAGGCTTGGTAGAGTTAGAACCCGAAGAAACCCGACTAGTAACAGCGGAGTAGCTGCTACTGCCTGCTGCCGCAAGAAGCACTGACCTTGAGCCCGCTATGCTACCAAGCTAGTGGGCTTTTTCGTGCCTGGCCCCTACCCCTCCACAACTGCTGAACTGACTCACGCTGCTTACATCTAAACCTAACAACGTATAAATACGTTACAAAACTTACAATACAGTTTCAAAACTGGATTATCAGTTATATATTTGCTCTATGGAGGAATTAACCAAAACCGAAGAGCCTATCATGCAGGCTTTGTGGAAGTTGAAGAAGGCTTTCGTGAAAGATATAATTGAGCACTTGCCCGAAGACCCCAAGCCGCCCTACAACACTGTGTCGTCGGTGGTGCGCATTCTGGAGCGCAAGGGCTACGTGGGGTTTACCGCCTATGGCAAAACCTACGAGTACTTTCCGCTCATCAGCAGGGCGCAATATCGGGCAAATACTTTGAAGAGAATGCTGGCCCGCTACTTCGATAATTCGCCGGCCGCGCTGGTATCGTACATGGTCGAAGAAAGTCTGAGCCCAAAGGAGTTGGCGCAGCTGCGCAAGCTCCTGGATGACGCGCAGGATAAAAGCTCAGGCAGCCATGAGTAGCAGCTGGTTTCTGTATCTGGCCGCCGCCACGGGCTGCCAAGCCGTCTTCGCCCTGTTCTACCGCCTGGTGCTGGCCCGGCTCACCACCTTCGGCTGGAACCGGGTTTACTTACTAAGTGCGCTGGTACTGAGTGTAGCGCTGCCGCTGGTAGCCTTGCCAGCGGCCTGGGCACGACTGGTTTGGCCCGCTGCGCCGGTGGCGGCCGCGTGGGCCTTACCTGCCTGGAAACTAGTGAATGGCGCAATTCCAGCAGCAACGGCCGTAACACCCGCAACTACTGTTTCGTGGCTTGGACTGGTGCTGGCTATTTACTGGCTGGGGGTAGTGTACCAAGCTTGGCGCACAGCGCGAAACCTACGTTGGCTTTATGGCTTGCGGCGGCAGCACCCGCGCACTCGCCTGGGTCGTCGGGGCTGGCTGGTGCAGCTGCCGGAGCCCAGCTGCCCAGCATTTTCGTTTGGGCGGCACGTGTTTTTGTCGCCCGCTCACGCTCAGCTAAGCCCTGCCGAATACACGCAACTAGTGCAGCATGAGCAGGTGCACGGGGCGCAATACCATTCCCTGGACTTGCTGCTGGCGGAGGGGGTAGGGTGGTTTTTCTGGTTCAATGGCCTAACGCCGTACCTGCGCCGGCAGTTGCGCACGGTGCACGAGTACCTAGCCGATGCGGCCGTGACGCGCCCAGCCGGCACCCACATTGCCTACGGCCATTTGCTGCTCAAACTGGCCTCGGGTTCGTTGCCTACTTCGCTGGTTCATCCGTTTTCGACTAAGCAAGTTGCTCAGCGCATTTACATGCTCACCATTCCCCCTTCTTCCCCCATGCAAAAGCTTCGTTTTCTGTTGGTTGTACCCGTGGCTATGTTGGCCTGGGTAGGTGTGGCGGCGCTCGGGCCAGCGCCGGCGTTGGCTGCCGGCTCGCCCACGACTACTACCCCCGCGGCGGCAGCTCAGAGCCGTATCGGCCGCATTATTTGGCAGGGTAATACGCTTCTTTCCACGGAGCAGCTCAATGCGGCCCTAGGCTTAAAATTGGGCGACGCTTACGATGCAAAAGCGCTGCAAAGCAGGTTAAGTTATAGCTCAGATGGGCAAGACATTACTTCCCGCTACATGGACCAAGGCTACCTGTTCTTCAGCATCAATCCGGTGGCTAAAACCCAACCCGATGGTACTACCGACCTCACCTTTACCATCTCGGAAGGACGGCGCGCTCAGATTGGCACTATCACGGTAGTAGGCAACCACAAGGTATCTACAGCAGCTATTTTGGAAATGCTGCCCCTGCACACCGGCGACTTCTTCAACCGCACCAAGCTTCTACAGTCGCAAAAGATTTTGGCGGAGAACGGCGCTTTCGACCCGACCAATATTAGTATAAATCCACAGCCAGCCCCTCGGCCAGCCGCTGCTACAGACTTGGTTAACATTGCTTTCACGGTAGTAGAGAAGTAGTGCCGCACCATTTCTCCAAAGAAATTACTGACCGCAAAATTTGCTTTTTACAAAAAGCGTCGTTCCTTTGCCCCCGCAAACCGACTTCAACTATGTCCTTTTACGCAACCGTTTCGCAAAGCTGGTGGCACTCAACCTTCCCAAAGGCTGAGCATTAGGCATATATAGTTGGTTGAACCCTCTGAGATTCTCCAAGCCCGCTGCTCACCGCAGCGGGCTTTTTTGTTGTCCAAACCTTACGCTTCCTCCCTGCCATGTCGGCCGCTACCGAAATTTCTTCTGCTACCATCGTCCACAGCCGCCACCGCCGCTTGCTGGCCGATACCCTGACGCCGGTGAGTTTGTACTTGCGTTTGCGCGACCAATTTGTAGGCACGCTGCTGCTCGAAAGCTCCGACTACCACGGCAATAACAATAGCTTTTCCTACCTCTGCTTCAGCCCCGTAGCGCGGTTTGAGCTAGATGGCCAGCAACTGACCACCCAACGCCCCGGCCAGCCATCCAACGTCGCTACCCTCGCCAATCCGCGCGAGGCCCTGGCGCAACTGCGCGAGTTCCGGACGAGCTTCCAGCCGGCCGCGCCGTCGGGGCTGCCGTTCATTACCAACGGCTTGTTTGGACACATGGCGTATGAGGCGGTGCAGTACTTTGAGGATGTGGAGCTGCGCGAAAAGCCGGGTGCTAGCACGGTGCCGGCCATCGTGTACCAGGCGTTTCGGTACGTTATCGCCATCAACCACTTCAAGGAAGAGCTTTATTTATTTGAGCATCAATATTTAGGCGAAGGCGAAGAGCCTGGCGAGGACTCGCTCGACTACATCGAAACGCTCATCCAGAACCGCAACTTTGCTACCCACCCTTTCCGCCTGACAGGCGAGGAAACTTCTAACGCGACCGATGCCGAGTACCTGGAACTGATACGATTGGGGCAGCACCACTGCCAGCGTGGCGACGTGTTTCAGATTGTGCTGTCGCGGCGCTTCCAGCAAGGCTTTCAGGGTGATGAGTTTAACGTGTACCGGGCGCTGCGCTCGCTCAATCCGTCGCCCTACCTGTTCTTTTTTGACTATGGCGGGTACAAGATTTTTGGCTCGTCGCCCGAGTCGCAGATTGTGATTAACAAAGGCCAAGCGGTGCTCTACCCCATTGCGGGCACCTTCCGCCGCACCGGCGACGACGCGGCCGACGCTCGCTTGGCCCAGCAGCTCCTCGACGACCCCAAGGAAACCGCCGAGCACGTGATGCTCGTGGACCTGGCCCGCAACGACCTCAGCCGCCGCTGCGACGTGGTAAATGTCGAGCGCTTCAAGGAAGTGCAGTACTACTCGCACGTCATTCACTTGGTTTCTAAGGTAGTAGGCCAACTGGGCGCTAACACTGAGCCGCTCGACGTAGTAGGCGAAACCTTCCCCGCCGGCACGCTCTCGGGCGCGCCCAAGTACCGGGCCGTGCAACTCATCGACCAATACGAAAGCACCCAGCGCGGCTTTTATGGCGGCTGCATCGGGGCACTGGACTTCGGCGGCGACTTCAACCACGCCATCATGATTCGCACCTTCCTGAGCAAGGACAATACGCTGTATTACCAAGCCGGCGCGGGGGTAGTAGCCAAGTCGGTGCCCGCAAGTGAGTTGCAGGAAGTACACAATAAGCTGGGTGCCCTGCGGGCGGCACTGCAACAGGCGGAGAAAGTATAAACAAAACGCCTGTCATGCTGACGAAAGAAGCATCTTATCACGGTCGATACCGCGTTAATGAGTAAACCCGACGAAAGCATGTGGGATTGGATGCTTCCTTCGGGACGCCAGATGAGCATGACACGTTAAATAATTAAGATTCAGTTAAAATGGCTATCCTGGTTCTCGACAACTACGACTCTTTCACCTACAACCTCGTGTATATGCTGCGCGAGCTAGGGCAGGAAGTTGACGTTTTTCGCAACGACAAAATCAGCCTCGATGAGGTAGATAAATATTCGCACATTTTACTGTCGCCGGGGCCGGGTATTCCCAGCGAGGCCGGCATTATGCCCGAGCTGATTAAGCGCTACGCGCCGACCAAGCACATTCTGGGCGTGTGCCTGGGCCACCAAGCCATTGGCGAAGCCTTTGGTGGCCAGCTTGCTAATCTGGGCGAAGTGCACCACGGCGTAGCACACGTGCTGCACCAAACGCCAGAGGCCGCCAGCAATCGGCTATTTAACGATGTGCCCAGCGACGTACGGGTAGGGCGCTATCACTCCTGGACCATCTCGCCCGAGGCGGTGCCGGCCGAGCTGCGCATTACCGCCCTCGATGAAAATGGCCAAGTGCTGGCCCTTGCCCACCGCGACTACGACGTGCTAGGCGTGCAGTTTCACCCCGAGTCGGTGCTGACTGAACACGGCAAAACGATGCTGGCCAATTGGGTGAACGGGTAACCGAACCCAGCTCGTCAACTCCTAATTTCTACTTCATAAATTCTAATTCCTCGTGAAGGACACTCTCAACCACCTGTTTGCCTACCGCACCTTGCCGCAGGAAGAAGCGCACCGCGTGGTGCTCGGCATAGCGCAGGGCCAATACAATCCGGCGCAGATTGCGGCTTTCCTGACGGTGTATCTCATGCGCAGCGTGACGGTGGAAGAGCTAGCGGGCTTCCGCAACGCGCTGCTGGAGCTGTGCCGGCCCGTCGACCTCAGCGGCTACGACGCCATGGACGTCTGTGGCACCGGTGGTGACGGTCGCAACACCTTCAATATCTCAACCTTATCGGCCTTTGTGGTGGCCGGGGCGGGGCAGCCGATAGCGAAGCACGGCAACCATGGCGTGTCCAGCATCAGCGGGTCGAGCACTGTGCTTGAACACCTGGGCGTGCGCTTCACGGCCAATAACGACCAGCTGAAGCGCCAGCTTGACGAAGCCAATATCTGCTTTTTGCACGCGCCGCTGTTTCATCCAGCCCTGAAGAACGTAGCGCCGCTGCGTAAGGAATTGGGCGTTAAAACCTTCTTCAACATGCTCGGCCCGCTGGTGAACCCCGCCAGGCCGCGCTTGCAGTTGGTAGGCGTATTCAGTCTGGAGCTGGCGCGCCTTTACGCCTACTTGCACCAGCAGGAGGTGGGTAGGGAGTTTCTCATTGTGCACAGCCTCGACGGCTATGACGAGGTGTCGCTAACCGGCCCGGTGAAGCTCATTAGCCGGCATGGCGAGGAGTTGCTTTCGCCGGCTGATATGGCCCTACCCCTCACCACGCCCGAAGCCTTGTTCGGCGGCGACACGGTGGCCGAGGCAGCGCATATATTCCTGAAAGTGCTGCACAACGAAGCGCCTGAAGCTCACCGCAACGCCGTGCTGGCCAATTCGGCGCTGGCCTTGCGCACTGCCGGCCGCGCTGCCGATGTGGCCGAAGGATTGGCCCAGGCCCGCGAGTCGCTGGATAGCGGCCGGGCGCGACAGGCATTTGAGAAGCTGTTGGCTTTAAACTAATTAAAATCGCTTGCCATGCTGAGTTCACGAAGCATTTTATCAAGTTGGCATTAATTAGGTCACTAATTGCAGCGACTCGTTCAACGTTGATAAGATGCTCCCTTCGTCAGCATAACAGTTTCCAAAATCATGACTATTCTCGATAAAATCGTTGCCGAAAAACGCCAGGAAGTAGTTCAGCGCGAAGCCGAAACGCCGGCCACCGCGCTCCAAGGCCTACCCCCCTTCACGCGGCCGGTGGTGTCGGCGCGGGCGGCGCTGACGGCGGCGGGCTCCACGGGCATCATTGCGGAGTTTAAGCGGCGTTCACCTTCCAAGGGCGTTATCAATGGCACAGCCGAGGCGGGCACAACCACGGCTGGCTATGTGGCGGCGGGTGCGGCGGTGCTGTCGGTGCTGACCGATGAGCCGTTTTTTGGCGGCACGCCCGACGACCTGCGGGCGGCGCGGGCAGCCAACCCAGCTACGCCGATTTTGCGCAAAGATTTTATCATCAGCGAGTACCAGATAACGGAGGCACGCGCCATGGGCGCCGACTTAGTGCTGCTCATCGCCTCGTGCTTGAGTCCCGCCGAAGTCGTGCAGTTCAGCCAGTTTGCGCATTCGCTGGGGCTGGAAGTGTTGCTCGAAGTGCACGACGAAAACGAGCTGCGCAGCCACCTCACTGACAGCGTCGATTTAGTGGGCGTGAATAACCGTAACCTCAGCACCTTCGTGACCGATGTGGACACGTCGGCCCGGCTGGCAGCGCTCATTCCCAATACGTTTGTACGCGTGGCCGAAAGCGGGTTGCAGCATGCCAGCACCATTCTGGAGCTGCGCCAAGCTGGCTACCAAGGCTTTCTAATTGGGGAGACATTCATGAAGACGCCCGACCCGGCGGCGGCGCTCGCGGGGCTGGTAAGTGAACTTACTACCCCTGTTTCGGCTTCGTAGTGCTGCTATGAAAGTAAAAATCTGCGGTATGCGTGAGGCGGCCAATTTGTGGGCCATTGCCGACTTGACCCCCGATTTGCTGGGGTTCATCTTCTACGAGAAGTCGCCGCGCTACATGGGCGACACGTTGAGCCCGGAGCTGCTGCGCAGCTTGCCGCCGACCATTCAGAAAGTAGGCGTGTTTGTGGATGCGCCACTGCCCGAGTTGCTCGCCACCACCGCCCACTATTTGCTCGACTACGTGCAGCTGCACGGTCACGAGTCGGCGGCTTATTGCCAGGAGGTGCACCAGTGCGGCTTGCAAATCATCAAGGCGTTTTCGATTGATGACAGTTTTAATTTCAACACGCTGGCCGAGTATGTACCGTTCTGCAACTACTTTCTATTTGACACTAAAGGCGCGCAGCGCGGCGGCAATGGCACCACTTTCGATTGGCGCGTGCTAGCTAATTACCACGGCCCTACCTCCTTCCTGCTGAGTGGTGGCCTGGGGCCCGACAACGCCAGCGAACTGCTCGCTTTTCAGCACCCACAGCTGGCGGGCTACGACTTTAACAGCCAGCTAGAAATTGCGCCGGGCCTCAAAGATGTGGCCGCTACCCAGGCGCTCCTGGCCACGCTGCACGAGCGCGCTGCCAATTCCTAACTCATACTTTATACTTCCTAAGTAACTATGACTGCCACTGCCCCCTCCCCCTACCACGTTGATGCGGCCGGCTACTACGGCCCGTTCGGCGGGGCCTACGTGCCCGAAATGCTGTACCCGAATGTGGAAGAGCTGCGCGACAATTACTTGCGCATCACTGAAGACCCTACGTTTCAGCACGATTTTCAGCAGCTGCTGACCGACTACGTGGGGCGCCCTACCCCCCTGTTTTTTGCGCAGCGGCTGTCGGAACACATTGGCACCACCATCTACCTCAAGCGGGAGGACTTGTGCCACACCGGCGCGCACAAAATCAACAACACTATCGGGCAGATTTTGGTAGCGCAGCGGCTGGGCAAGAAGCGCATCGTGGCCGAAACCGGCGCGGGCCAGCACGGCGTGGCCACGGCCACCGTGTGCGCCCTGATGGGCTTGGAATGCATCATTTATATGGGCGCCATTGATATGGAACGCCAGAAGCCGAACGTGGACCGCATGCGCATGCTGGGCGCTAAGGTGATGCCTGCCAAAAGTGGCAGCCAAACCCTGAAGGATGCCACCAACGAGGCCATGCGCCACTGGATTAGCCACCCCACTGATACGCACTACATCATCGGCTCGGTGGTGGGGCCGCACCCCTACCCCGACATGGTGGCCCGGTTCCAGTCGGTGATTTCGGCCGAGATGATTCGCCAATTGCTGCACCAGACTGGCCGCGCTATCCCCGACTTTTTGCTGGCTTGCGTGGGCGGTGGTTCCAATGCGGCGGGCGCCTTCTACCACTACCTCGACGAGCCCAGCGTGCGCCTGATAGCCGCCGAGGCTGCTGGCCAAGGCGTCGATACCGGCCACTCGGCCGCTACTACGGCACTCGGTAAGCCAGGCATTTTGCACGGGGCTAGCACCATTCTAATGCAAACTGAGGATGGGCAAGTGACGGAGCCTTACTCCATTTCGGCGGGGCTCGACTACCCTGGCATCGGGCCGCAGCACGCGCAGTTGTTTGCCACCGGCCGGGCGGAGTTCATGTCGATTACCGATAAGCAGGCGCTCGACGCGGCGTTCCAGCTGAGCCGCTTGGAAGGCATTATTCCAGCCCTCGAAACAGCCCACGCGCTGGCTTGCCTACCCCTCATCGGGGCGAAGAAGGATGACGTGGTGGTGGTGTGCCTCTCGGGTCGCGGCGACAAAGACTTGGCCACTTACACCAAGCACCTGGAAGAATACTCTTAATCATTTTCAACATCTGTCATGCTGAGTTTGCGAAGCAGCTTCTCACCGCTGAACGACTTGTTCTAGCGTGAGAGGATGCTTCGCAAGCTCAGCATGACAAACGATTATTGCTCTGCTACGCTGCCTTATGAACCGCCTTACTACCCTCTTTCAACAGAAAACTGCCAACGTACTCAACGTCTATTTCACGGCTGGTTTTCCAGGACTAAATGATACGGTGCCCATCCTGCGGGCGCTGCAAGACTCGGGAGCCGACCTCGTGGAAATAGGCATGCCGTACTCCGACCCTGTGGCCGATGGCGAAACCATTCAGCGCAGCAACCAGCAGGCTCTCGAAAACGGCATGACCGTAGCCAAGCTGTTTGAGCAGTTACACGGTATTCGGGAGCAGGGCATCACGGTGCCGATTCTGCTCATGGGCTACCTCAACCCGGTGGTGCAGTTTGGCATCGAGAAGTTTTGCCAGCAGTGCCAGGCTGTGGGCGTCGATGGCATCATCTTGCCCGACTTGCCGCTCACCGTATATGAGCGCGAGTACCAGCCGCTATTTGCACAATACGGCTTGAAGGTGGTGTTCCTCGTAACGCCCCAGACGAGCGCGGCCCGTGTGCGGCAGCTCGATGCGCTGGCCGATGGCTTCATCTACCTCGTGGCCGCGGCTGGCACTACCGGCGCCCAAACTGATATGAACGCCGACGTGGATGCCTACTTGTCGCGCACCAAGGCGCTGGACCTGCGTAACCCTACCCTGGTGGGTTTCGGCATTAGCGATGCGGCGAGCTTTGCGGCGGCGAGCCGGCACACGACGGGCGCCATCATCGGCAGCGCGTTTATCCGGTTGTTGCAGCAGGCACCGGCAGCGCAGCGCGCAACCGTAATTCAGGAGTTTGTGGCGGGCATTCGTCCCTAATAGCGGTAGTCGTTCTTAGCCCGAGTGGGGCGGCTTGTGGCTATGACACAGACCGCCCCACTCGGGCTTTGTGGTGCTTAGTGCCCGGGTGAGGGGGTAGGGCTAGCAGCTAAGCACCTGCAAGCAAGTCAGCTACTCGTCATCCGTTTGGAATTAAACTGGAATAATTCTAAAGAGACTTTGAAGCAGGTCCACTTGGGCCGTTACTTTGCAGTTCTTTAGAATCGGTCTAAATAAATTCCAGATGAATTGTCTTCGTTACCTGCTCTTCTTTCTTTTACTCACCGGCTACGCTGCCCCAACCTGGGGCCAAGCTACCGGCAGCATCCGCGGCCGCATTACGAACCGCACGGGCGGCGCGGCCGAAGCCGTGAGCGTAGGCCTGCAAGGCCAGCCGCTAGGTGATATCACTGATGAGCAGGGCCGCTTCCAGATTCGGCAGGTGGCACCGGGGCAATACACGGTGGTAGTGGCGGCGGTGGGGCTGAAAGCCGAGCAGCAAAGCGTGACCGTCGTGGCTGGGCAAACGGCCACCGTCAATTTCTCGCTCGTCGAGAGTGCCGCCGAGCTTAAAGAAGTAGTGGTAAACGGCGGCCGCACCAACAAGTTCAGCCGCACCAATAGCGTGGACGTGGCCAAAATGCCCCTGAAAAACGTAGAGAACCCGCAGGTATACAGCACCGTGACCAAGGAGCTACTGACGGAGCAGCTGGTATTTACGACCGACGACGCCACCCACAACGTGCCAGGTATTCAGCGCATGTGGGAATCGACGAACCGCGCCGGCGACGGCGGTAGCTACTACACCATGCGCGGCTTCGTGACGCAGTCGCAGCTGCGCAATGGCCTGGCCGGCAACGTAACCAGCACCATCGACGGCGCCAACCTCGAAAAGATGGAAGTTATCAAAGGCCCGTCGGGCACGCTCTACGGCGGCGCGCTGTCCAGCTTCGGGGGCTTGCTGAACCGCGTAACTAAGCGGGCCTACGACAGCTTTGGCGGCGAGGTCAACTACTCGGGCGGCAGCTACAATTTCAATCGCGTGGCTCTCGACCTGAACACGCCGCTGAACGCTGCTAAGACAATTTTATTCCGCGTAAATGGCGCCTGGAACTACGAAAACAGCTTCCAGGATATTGGCTTTCGGCGGTCCTACGCGTTGGCCCCTACCCTCACCATCCGGCCCACCGACAAGCTAAGCATCACGCTCGACGGCGAGTTTCAGTGGGCCACGGCCACGGGGCGCACGTTCTTCTTCCCCAATTCGCCCCTTAGCCAGCTAGGCTTTGACCGGGCCGACCA
>CALMOO010000745.1:804-4137 GCA_937871705.1 uncultured Hymenobacter sp. | reverse complement strand
GCCCCAGCCCCCGCTCACAGCCACCGTAATGGCCCGTGTCGAGTCGATGGTTTTGGCAAACGCCTGCATGGTGGCCCCAATGCGGGCGCCGAGCACGTTGCTCTCGATGGCCCATTCCTCGTTGCCAATCGACCAGCTGATAATGCTCGGGTGGTTGCGGTCGCGCAGCATCAGGCGCTTCATATCGCCCAGGTTAGTCTGCGTAATGCCCATCATCCGGTTTTCGTCGATTACCAGCATGCCCAGCCGGTCGCAGGCGTCGAGCAGCTCGGGGGTGGGCGGGTTGTGCGAGCAGCGGTACGCGTTGCAGCCGAATGACTTAAGCTGCGCGATGCGCCAGTCCTGCAAGGCATCGGGCAGGGCCGTGCCTACCCCCGCGTGGTCCTGGTGGTTGTTGGTGCCCGTTATTTTCACGTGCTTGCCGTTGAGAAAAAAGCCCTCATTAGCATCGAAGCGAATAGTGCGAATGCCAAACGGCGTTTTATACTGGTCTACCACCTGGCCGGCTTGCCGGACCCGCGTCACCAAGGTGTAGCGATACGGCGTTTCCAGCGACCACAATTGGGCGTTGGGCACCGCAATGCGGCACCTGAGGTCCTGGGTTTGGGCGCCCATCAGGCGCACTTGCCCTACCCCCCCTGTGGCTACCGTTTTGCCCTGGGCGTTCACTACATCCTGCACCACGTCGAAGGTTTGGGCCGTGGTGCTGCCGTTCACGATGGTGGCCTGGGCCGTGAGGGTGGCCGCATTGTCGGCTACTTGCGTCGTCACAAAGGTGCCGTTGGGTGCGACGTGCACGGGCGCGGTTTTGGTCAGCCACACGTGGCGGTAGATGCCTGCGCCTTCGTAAAACCAACCTTCCTCCATCGTCGCATCCACGCGCACGGCTATCACGTTGGGCTGGCCGTCGTAGTGGAGGTAGTCGCTGATGTCGTACTGAAAGCCTTGGTAGCCACTAGGTTCCGTGCCAAGGTAGTGCCCATTCACCCACACAATGGAGTTGCGAAACACACCGTCAAAGTCCAGGCTGATGCGCCGCCCCAGGTCGGCTGCTGGCACCACAAACGACTTGCGATACCAGCCCACGCTAGCCTCCGGAAAGGGCCGCCCAATGGCCTTGAAGCCGTGGCTGAAACTGGCTTTCTCGCTAAATGGCTGCTCCACGGCCCAGTCGTGAGGCAGGTCGAGGTGGCGCCAGGCTCGGTCATCGAAGTTGGCGGCTGCGGCACCGTCGCCATAGCCGGTTTTGGCCAGGTACGAGAAGTAGCCCAGGCCATTGTTGAAATCCAGCTTGGGGTCGAATGGATGCCCGTAAGCAAAGCGCCAGTCGAAATCCATGAGCAAGTGTTCACGGCCCGCAAGCGTTTGGCCCTGGCCTGCTACTGCTAGCAACACACTGGCCAGCAGTAGGAGCAGGGTGGGAATAAAACGTGCGTGCATCGTTTTGGAGGGGGTAGGAGAACCGTGGGACGAGCCGCGGCCTGCTCCCAGCCGGGTAGCGTGGGTATGCGGCGCGCCTTGGGTGTTCCTTGCCCCAGACTACCAGCTAGCAGTGCAAAGCCCTATCGCCAGTGGCCAGGCAGTAGCCTGTGGGGCAAGCGCGAGGAAGGCGCACGTGTTCGCGAATTGCTAAATGGGTTTAGCAATTCGCCCAGCAATATATGCTAGATAATCTTGGAGTAAGCTAAAGAACAGCATTACCCAGCTTGCTACTACAAGGTCGGCTTTACCTCGATGGTGTAGCTAGTGCTGCCCAACTGCCCGGTGGGCGTGAGGCCCTGCGCTACCACCAGGTAGCGGCCAGCCTGGTCGGAGGCGTAAAAATCAAGCGTTTGCGGTTTTTCAGCGAGAAGGTTAACGTTTGGATTCCAATATAGCAAATTGCGCAGGTCGGGCAAGCGGCTGTGCTGTTGCGCCTCAGTATCGTAGCGCGGAGCATAAAATTCGCGGGGTACTTGCAGCGCTTCGTATTCTTCGAGCAGCGCGTGCGGGTTGAGCGGGTAGCCGGCTAGGTCGCCTTTGTAGGTGCGGTAGCTTACCAGCCCGTTGTACACCTGCTGCCCGATAAAGTAGCGGCTGTCTACTACATCGAGGGTTTTTATTTTCAAGGGGTCAAATGCCATGAGCTGGTTAAGGTCGAAAAGGGGCATGCCGTCGAGCAGTGTCAACGGGTCTTCCTTGATAATAAGATGTCGGAGCCGGTCGGTTATTAAAAAGTGGAACCCGTCTTTACGCTTGCGCACCAGCACGCCGGGTACATACTCTCGCATCACATCCTCAAGAGCGGGAAAGCGAGTATAATCGTCTAGTCGATAGTGTTCGGTGGCTTGGCCATAAAAGGCCACTGTATCGAGCGGTACTGGTTGATAGCGGGATGGTACTGGAAAAGCCTGTTGTACTTGTGCTTGCAAGTGGCGCTCGGTAAGCACGGCGGCCCAACTGGCAATGAGTGGTGGCAGGCCCGGTACGGCGGCTCCACCCCCTACCGTAAATGGACTTAGCAACTCGACGCGGGTAGTACTGTCAAGGGTAGGGTTGGTTTGAAGCACCAACTTGCGGAGCCCATACGTCTGGGGCATTTCAAACTGGACTAGCCCATCTGAGTGGCTCACCGAGCTACTAAACCAAAACGAGCGGCCTGGTAGCGACAAGTAAGCTGGTACTTCTGCGGCTGGGGTTCCGGCCGCCTGCCGCACGCGCCCTTGCAAGACGTACCCGTTCAGCTCGGGCGGATACGAAGCCGTGAGCGGCTGCCCGGTTAGCACGTCTTCCCAGCGAAAGCGCCGCCACCCTTGTGTGAGCATCAGGTTGTCGGCTGCTTGACTAGCCACGGCGCTGGAGTCGCGGAAGTAATAGCTGGCATCTTCAATAAACCCTTTCAAGTCGGCCGCTAAAAGCAAGTAGCTGCTGATGTCGGCGGGGGTGTTAACTGACAGAGAATCGAGCCGGTACACGGCCAGCGACAGGGCAGCAGGCTGGGAGGTGCCTACTTGCAGACGCACCAGGTTGCGTTGGCCAAAGGCTTGGGCTGAGGCGCTGCTCCGCACGGCCAGCGTCTGGGCCAGCGCAGGCCGCCGGAAGTACAAGCGCTCGGCCACCGGCCGCGAGCCGCTAAATATGGTAAGGTGCGTAATGCCCGGCCGCAACAGTCGTTTGTCGATTCTGAATGTTGTCCGGCCATTTATCAATACTGCTTCGGCAGCCACCGTCACGTGCTGGCCTGTGTGGGCCAGTAGTCGCAGCCGCAGCGACTCGGCTGGCTGGGGTAGCTTGGCTTGTACTGCTACAGTAAGCTCGGTGGGACTTCTATCGGTCACGAGCAGGGCATAACCC
>CALMOO010000745.1:0-794 GCA_937871705.1 uncultured Hymenobacter sp. | reverse complement strand
GGTGATAACTGCGCCGCCCGGCAGGCGCACTGTGGCCGTATAAGTGCTCCCAGCCGCAGTAGGCGCAAGCAGAAAACTTCCTAACCCATATTTTAGCGTCTGGAAGGTAGCAATAGTAGCACCATTGGCATTGGCTACCGTGCCAGTGGCAGCCACGCTGTGGCCCTGCCGGTCGGTGATTTTAAAAGCGACCCGCCCCAGTAAGCCCTGCACCAGCTGGCCGCCCTCCGGAAAGAACTGTACATCGTAGGCTGGGCCAGCTGTGGGCGCCACAGCCGGGTGCGCCTCCCGAGTATTCACTACTGTAATGGGGCACTGGAAGTAAAAGTCGGGCCCGGCATTCTTCATCCAGTTGGTATAAGCGCGTACTACGTAGCGCCCGGTGGCCAGCTCGGCTGGCAGCTCAAACGAGCCTTGTCCCATTGCTTGCACTAGCGCAATTTTGGCTTGTAGCACAGGATGCTGAGCGGCATCTAGCACTTCCACGTAGGCTACTTTGCTCATGGACAGCGGCCGATGATAAGTGCCATCTACGGCATAGACCTTAAACCACAGCGTTTCTCCAGCTACATAGGCAGGACGGTCGATATGCAGAAACAACTGCTCGGTTAGCACTTGGCTACTGTACTGCAAGAAGTTTTGGCTCAGGGTAGTCAGCGGGTCAGCGGGTTGGGCATGGCCGAGTACGCTGGCTGCTAGGTGCAGTACTAGGAAAAGACTCCCAATTCTGTACAATCGTGAGGTGAAAGGGAAGCGCACTAGCTTATAAGGAAATAGGTAGAACAAGCAACCAG
>CALMOO010000744.1 GCA_937871705.1 uncultured Hymenobacter sp. | reverse complement strand
CATCGAGCAGGCACGCAAGACGGTGGCGCAGCTAGTAAATGCCGCCCCGAGCGAAATTACATTTACTTCGGGAGGCACGGAGGCCGATAACTACGCCATTTTCGGCAGTGTGCGCACCCTGGGGCTGCGCCACGCTATTACGTCGCCGCTCGAGCACCACGCGGTGCTGCACCCTTTGCAAGCCTTGGCCAAAAGTGGCGAAACTGAGCTAAGCTACCTGCGCCACGACGAGCGCGGCCGCCTCGACTTGGCGCACCTGGAAGAGCTGCTGGCTACGCACCCGCGCACGTTCGTGAGCCTGATGCACGGCAATAATGAGCTAGGCAACCTCAACGATATCCACACTATTGGCGAGCTATGCGCCCGCTACGATGCCGTTTTTCACACCGATACAGTGCAGACGATGGGGCACTACCCCCACGATGTGCAGCAGCTCAAAAACCATTTTTTGGTGGGCTCGGCGCATAAGTTTCATGGGCCGAAGGGGGTAGGGTTTCTTTACCGGCGCGGGGGCGTGGAGGTAGCCCCGCTCATTCAGGGCGGCTCGCAGGAGCGCAACGTGCGCGCCGGCACCGAAAATGTGTACGGCATTGTGGGCCTGGCGAAAGCGCTGGAAATTGCCTGCCGCGATATGGCCGCCCACCAGCGGCACGTGCAAGGCCTCAAAAATCGCTTTATCGAGCAGCTGCGCGCTGGCATCGACGAGGTGCAGTTCAATGGGCTTTCGGCCGAAGCTGACCAGAGCCTCTACACGGTGCTGAGCGTGAGCTTGCCGCCGTCGTCCATCAGCGAGATGCTGCTTTTTAGCCTCGATATCAGCAAGGTGGCGGCCTCGGGTGGCTCGGCCTGCACCAGCGGTGCGCAACTGGGCTCGCACGTGTTAGAAGCACTGGGCGCCGACCCCAACCGCCCCACCGTGCGCCTTTCGATGAGTAAGCTGAACACCGAGGCAGAAGTAGATTACGCCGTGGCGCAGCTCGTCAAGCTTTATCAGCCGGTACTGAAATAAAGGGGGGTAGGGCCGCGCCAGGACAACAGACGATTACTTTATTTTACTGAGTAGGGCCAAGCACTGCGCAGCCCTCGTGCTTACTGCATGCCTGCTACCCTACCTCCGCCGTCGCCACGCCAGCCTTGGGGCACGGCGGCTGCTTGGCGCTGGCTGCGGCGCTACTTCGGGTTTTCGCGGGCCGAAACGCAAGGTTTCGTTTTCTTGCTGCTGCTAATGCTGGCTGTAGCTGTGCTGCCAGCGCTGTTACGGCCCGCCGACCCCGTGTACTTGCCGGCCGCCGACCAGCACCAACTCGATAGCTGGGCCCAGGAGCTAACCGAACGCATGGCCGCCGGCGATGCCGCCGAGCGCCAGCGCTATGCCGAGCGTCGCAGTGCTGGCAGTGCCTCGCGCTACCCCCAGGTGGCCCAGATAAAGCTCTCACCCTTCGACCCAAATGCGCTAACGGCTATCGATTGGGAAGCGCGGGGCGTGCCGCACTTCGTGGCTGGCCGTATCGTAAACTATGGCCAGAAGGCCGGCGGCTTTCGGGCCAAAGTGCAGGTGCAGCGCATCTATGGGCTGCCCGACTCGGTGTATCAGCGCCTGGCGCCATTTATGCAGCTGCCCGATGAGCTGCCAAGTCGCTCAGGAGGCTTTGCCGCCGCACCGGGGGGTAGGGCACCCTTTGCGACTAATGCAGGCAGCCCCAGCCGCTTTGCGCGCAAGCCGGCGCACTTGCAGCCTTTCGACCTAAACCAAGCCGACACGACGCAGCTTCAGCAGATTAAGGGAATTGGGAGGGGTAGGGCCAAGTGGATAGTGCTGCGCCGCAACGAGCTGGGCGGCTACGTAGACGAGGCGCAACTGGCCGATGTATTCGTGCTGCGCGACGCGCCCGACCTCATAGATAGCCTGCGCAAGTACACGTTTGTGGCTCCTGGCTTTGCGCCCCGGCCGGTGAATATCAACTCCGCCACATTTGACGAGCTGTGGACCCACCCCTACGTGGGCAAACCGCTGGCCCGGCTTATCGTGGCCTTCCGTAAGCAGCACGGCCCTTACAAAACGCCGGAAGATTTGCGGCAAATCAAGATTTTGAAGGAAGAAAGCTTCCTCAAACTGCGGCCCTACGTGCGCTGCGAGTAAGGCACTTTAAGATGTGCCAGAGCATCTAAGGCCCAAAGTCTAAGTACTTGTTAAAGAACGGCAGTACCTGCTGGTACACCCGCCCTGTGCGGCCCATGATGCGGCTGCCGTGGGTGCCCTCGTATTCCTCGGCCGAGTGCGGGATGCCGAACGTAGTGAGCCACTGGCTGAGCTCGCGGCAGGTAGGCGGAATGTGGCGCACCTCATCCTGCGCGCCCCAGTCGAAGGCCAGCGCCCGCAGCTGCCGCAAACTAGCGGTGTGGGTAGGCAGCAAATAGATGGGCGACGCGGCCACCCAGCGCACCAGCACCGCACTGCGGCGGCTTAAGCTATCAGCTCCCAACGAGCCGAGCAGGTCGGCCCCGAACAGCGGCGCCTGAGGATTGGGCGAGAAGGCCCGCGACAACGCTACCGTGAGTAGCGCAGGGTAGCTGCGCTGCACCTCGGCCGGGCTGGTGGCACGTAGCACCTGGGTCAAGCCCGCGCCAGGCAGCAAGCTTGGGTGCGGCCCTACCAAGGCTGGGCTCAGTGCGTAGGCCGCCGCCCAGGTGCCGGGGTAGGCCAGGGCCAGCCGCAGCGTGCCGCCACCGCCCATTGAGTGGCCCGCCAAGCCGCGGCTGCCAGTTCGTGCCAGGGTGCGGAAGCTCTTATCAACAAACTGCATCAGCTCGCGGGCCGTAAAATCGGCCCAAGGTCCGTTGGTAGCCGAGTTGGCGTACCAGCTGCCGCCGAAGCGGGTATGCTCATCGGGCACTACCATGATAAACGGCCGAATCTGCCCGTCGGCAATGGCTTGGTCGAGCAGTTCCTTCATGCCGTCTTTGTTGAAAATCAGGCTGTCGCTCCAGGTAAAGCCGTGCAAGTAGTACACTACCGGGTAGCGGCGCTGGGGGCTAGCCTCGTAGCCGGCGGGCAGGTACACACTCACGCGGCGGCGCGGGTTTTCCCCAGCCGCGTTGCCGCGCAGCAGCTTCGAGTCGAGGTAAGTAACTACTACCCGCCCAGCGGGTGGGGCCGCCTGGGCATGTAGCTGGCTGCTGGCCAGCAGCCCCAGCCATAGCACCAGCAGAAAATTCCGCATAATTCGTTATTTCTTGTTTTTCAGCTCAGCCTTAAGCGCCGCAATCACGTCGTCGTTGTGCACGCAGTTGGCAAATTTGATATCTTCTAGAATCTGAGATAATTCAGCAGCGCTCTTCACATCTACCAGGTAGGGCGGCTTGATGCGCAGCAGCGCGGCAATAGGCTTGTCAGAGAAGCGCTTATATGTCCAGTTGCACCAGCCGATGCCCACGCTGTTGAGGTTGCGAGCGGCCTCACCCATCCAGGCGGGCGTGTTCTCGCCGGTTTCGCCTACCCACACCGGCGCATCCTGCGCAGCGCGAAACTTCAGCAAATTGCCGATGGCACCGAGCTGGTTGGCGTCGGGGTTGCTGGCGTCCAGCGCGTTGCTGAGCGGGTACTTCTCCATGTTGTAGCGGTGGGAGTTGTAGACCAGGTTTTCGGGGTGCGTAAAGGTCTTCTTCTCCATAGCGTTGTAATTATTGCCGTAGCCGTTGCCTTCTAGCAGCAATAGGTGCTGGTCGCCCTGCGCGCGTACGGTGTTGATGAGCCGTTCCAGCGCGTCGTGAATGGGCGGGTTGCCGCCGGGCACGTTGTTGGGCTCATTAATAAGGTCGTACATCGCAATGCGCCCGTCGTTCTTGTAGCGCTGCGCTAGGGTAGCCCACAGCTTATTCGTGACGTCCTGAAAAACCGGCGTTTGCCAGAAATCCACCGGCTGCAGGATGTCCGCAATGTTGCGGTCGGTGCCCTGCGCACCGGGGGCGGCGTGCAGGTCGAGCACCACGTAGAGCTTATTGGCCGCGCACCAAGCCAGCGTCTTGTCAATCAGCCGAATAGCTTCCAGCTTTTGCGGCTCCCGAAACAGCTCGCCGGCTTGCTGCCACTTCGTGAGGGCCGCCACGTAGTCGGCATACGGCACCGTGCCGCGGATAACGCCGTTGCGCACCGCCCGCTGGGCCGGGGTCAGAAATAGGTCGTAGTGCAGGGGTAGGCGAATGCAGTTAAAGCCCTGCTGAGCAATAAAATCAATATCAGCCTTGGTGACGAAGTTGTCGCGCCACTGCTGGTAAAACTTCTCCACTGCCGCGTCGCTCAGGCCGGCCTGATAGAGCACTTTCTTCACCGAGCCCTGGGTGCCTTCGTGGCCGGGCTTCATCATGTAGCCTTCCTGCAAAAGCCAGCCGCCCAGGTTCATGCCTTGCAGCAGCACTTCCTGGCCTTGAGCATCCACGATTTTAGGGCCATTGGCCCGCAGTAGAGGCGTCTGGGCCAGGGTGGGGTAGGCGCCCCATAGCACGAGCAGGCACCACAGAGTTGTTAAACGAAAGCGCATAAAGTGGGTGGGAAAAGGTGACGGCCCTTCACTGCTGAAGGGCCGCCGGTGAAGTATACAAGTAATTATTTACCCTTGAGGGTGCGGGCTACGGCTTGCAGCAGCAGCGGTTCCATCAGGCGGTAGCCGGCTAGGGTGGGGTGCACTTCATCGCGGGCTAGGCTGGGGGGTAGGCCCTGGCGGGCATCGGCCATGGCCGAATGGTAGTCGAGATATCCAAAATGACGCTGCTGGGCATAGGCCTTAATTTGCTGATTCAGAGCGATGACTTTGGACGCCGGCTGCATGCCCGGCCGCCACGGAAAGTCGTAGGCCGGCAGCACTGAGCACAGCACCACCCTAATGCCGTGGACCTGCGCCAATTCGGCCATGGCCATGATGTTGTGCAGCGTGGCTTCCTGGTTGTAAGCTCCGTGGTTTTCAGCAATATCATTGACGCCGGCCAAAATGACGGCCACCTGCGGCTTCAACGCAAGTACGTCGGGCCAGAAGCGCAGCAGCATCTGCGGCGAGGTCTGGCCCCCAATACCCCGTCCTATCAGTTCGTACGTCTTAGAGGCAAAAAATGCCGAGTCAGCCTTTGGCCAGCCCTCCGTGATAGAATTACCCATGAGCACCACGCGCGGCCGACCGGGGGTAGGGGCCGGTAGACTTTGGTTGGCGGCCGCGAAGCGCCCAAGGTTGGGCCAATCTTCTTGCTGGCGCGCCAAGTCGCTGGCAGTAGGAGGGGGGGTAGGGGCGGCCGGCTGCTGGGCCCGGCTGATGATGGGCGCCAGCAGGGCAACAGCCAGGAGCGCAGCCACGCCCCAGGTACGAAAATCAACCATTCAGTAAAAGGCTTTCAAGTAAAACGCAGGCCAAGTTAGGAGCCACTGGCTTGCCCGCCGCTAGTCGATGACGTAGGTGGCAATGGAGTGCGGCAAACTCACGGCGGCCGCGGCCTGGCCCTTTATCCAGAGCTGAAACTCCTGCTTCTTGTCGCTGCCGTTCATCACCACCACGGCTACTTTGCCGTCGGGGTTGCGGAAGGCTGTGGTTTGGAGCCAGTCGCGATTGGTGGTGGTAGCGATGCGCTTGGCGCCCGGCCGGATGAACTTAGCGAAGTGCCCGATGTAGTAATACGCGTTGGTGTAAATGAGCTTGCCCGTGCGCGTGTCGGCAATGATGGGCGCAAAGCAGAAGTTGCCCACGTGGTTGGGGCCGCCGGTTTCGTCGAGCAGCACGTTCCAATCGGTCCAGCCTACGGTGCCAGCGTTGAAGTCGTTCAGCATCGAGTTGCCGTAGCGCTCGCCCAGCTGCCAGTCATTCACGCGGTCGAAGCTGAAATTCTCGACGCAGGCTTCGGTGAGCATTAGGTTGGTGCTGGGGTAGGC
>CALMOO010000743.1 GCA_937871705.1 uncultured Hymenobacter sp. | reverse complement strand
CGCCCGCATCGTGCCGATCGGGTCGATGCCCCAGTGCTCGTAGAAGCGCCGGTCGGTAAAGGTGGTAATGGGCGCCCCGCTCGGCGCACCGGGGGGGGTAGCGGCCAGCGGCACCCGGCGCCCGTTGGCGCCGCCCACCGTCACGAAGTAGTAGGCCGTGTCGGCATACACGTTGTTGACGTGGTGAAAGCTCGTGGGCACCTTGCCGGTGCTGTCGGCCACCCAAGTGTGCGGCCCTCGCGCATAAAACAGAAAGTACTCGCCGGGGTCAAATACTGCGTCGTTATTGTCGCCGACCAGCAGGATGTTGTTTTCCACCAGGTCGTCGGGCCGCGGCGCGCTGTTAGCCTGCGGCAATATGCCGGTGGCATTGCCATACACTTGCAGCTTGTGCGGGTCGATGGATGCTACTGGCACGCCCAGGCTGCTCAGCGTAGCCCGGTCGAGCTTATAAATGCCGCTCGTGGGCACACCGATTTTAAACCAGTCGCCCAAGTTCAGCACCGACGATTTGGTGAAAACGTGCGTGGCTCGGGTGCCCCGCGCCGTAGCCCCACCCGCCGAGCCGCGCCCAAACGCCTGTTCCTGCACTTGGTAAGCATACGTGAATGACACCAGGCGCTCGGCCTGCCCGGTCTGGGGGTTGCGGCGGGCGGGCTGCACCAGGGCGTAGGTATAGGGCTGGCGCGCCTCGGTGCCGTAGCGCACGCGCACGGCCGGCGCGGCCGGCAGCGTAGCCGTGCGCAGCAAAGCCGCGTCGGCGGGGGGGTAGGCCTCGTACACGGCGTCGCGCAGTTCGCCGGCGGCTACGTTGCCGGCCAGTCGTAGCGTGTAGGTGCCCACCAAGTCAGTTGGCCCGTGGTACGCGCCCTGGAACGTAGGCACGCGGCGGGTGCCGGTGGCCGTGGGCAGCTCGGCGTAGCTGCCCCAGACCAGCCGCACTGCTACGGTAGGCCCGCCGCTGGTCTGGGCGCGGGCGGGCACCAGCCAGCCAGCCAGCAGTAGGAACAGCGACAGGAACGAGAGGAAAAATTTCTGCATAAACAACCTCTAAATGAATGCCTAAAGCTAGCTAACCGCCGGCCTCGAACCCGCCTTTTTCCTACCAGGTTTCCATCGCCTCTTGGCTAACAGCACGGAGGCCAAATTATTGCGGGCCCGCCGGGCTAGGCTCAATGCCGTCGCGGCTGCGCACCCGGCCCGGCACCGACAGCAGCACGTATAGCAGCACCGCCACCGGCACGCCCGCCGCCCGCAGCCACCCCACCAGCCCCAGCGCTAGCGCCATAAAAATGAAGCGCCGCCGATTGCCTAGCCACCGAAAATTCTTGAACTTCATGGCGAAAAGTGGCAGCTCGGCTACCAGCAAGCCCGAGAGCAATACGCTGATTCCCAGCAGCAGCCATGGATTAAGTATAATGCCGGCCAGGCTAAAGGTATCGTGGGCCAGAATGAGGGGTAGGGAGGCCACCACCAGCGTGCAAGCCGGGGTAGGCAAGCCAATAAACGAGGTAGTCTGCCGGGTGTCGTTATTAAACTTGGCCAGCCGCAGGGCCGAAAAAATGGTGATTAGGAAAGCTAAAAAGGGCAGCAGCAGCTGCTGGTACCCTTCGATAATTTTAAGCTCAGGAGCCCTTTCCAAAAGCTGAAACATAATTGCCCCTGGCACCACCCCAAACGACACCATATCGGCTAGTGAATCAAGGTCCTTACCAATCGGCGATGACACGCGCAGCGCCCGGGCCAGCAGCCCGTCAAAAAAATCGGCTACCGCCGCGATGCCCACCAGGTAGGCGCCCGTCACCAAGTCACCTCCAAAAATAAAAGTCAGCGCCAGGCAGCCGCACAGCAGATTAAGGCAGGTGAGGGCGTTGGGTAAGTGTCGTTTCAAGGGAGTGTCGTCCTGAGCACGGCAAAAGGCCTTATCACGCCTTACGCCGCATTGCTAAATAAACCTGACGAAAGCAGCCGTGATAAGATGCCGCCTGCGCCAGTATGAGGGGGTAGGGATTAGGTCAGGAACGGGTTGCTGCGCCGCTCGGCGCCAATCGTTGTGGCCGGGCCGTGGCCAGGGTACACCACCGTGGCATCAGGCAGCGTGAGCAGCTCGGTTTCGATGCTTCTGATAAGGGTAGCGTGGTCGCCGCCTGGCAGGTCGGTGCGGCCCACGCTGCCCTTAAACAGCACGTCGCCGCCCACCAGCTGCCCGCCCGCCGCATCATAAAACACCACGTGCCCCGGCGCGTGGCCCGGCGCAAAGCGCACAGTTAACTTGCTTTCTCCTAAGCTTATAACCTGCTCAGCCGCCAGCTCGCCGGTGGGCTCGGACGGCTCGTAGGCTGGGAAGCCGTAGGGCCCGGCGTAGGTGGGCACGGCGCGCAGCGTGGGCAAGTCGAGCGGGTGCAGCCAAAACGGAATGCCGGGGTAGGAAGTCAGCACAAAGCTGTTGCCCAGCACGTGGTCGATGTGGGCGTGCGTATTGAGCAAGTACTTGACATCCAGGTTTTCGCGAGCGATGTAGTCGCTCAGCGTTTGCTGCTCGGCTCGCGAGTAGGCGCCGGGGTCCACGATGGCCGTGGCGCGGGTGGCCTCGTCGATGAGCAGGTAAGTATTTTCGGCGAAGCCGTTGAAGGTGAAGCTGACAATGCGAAGCATAGTGGCAAAGGTATTGGGTGCAACGGAGTAATGCCCAGGCGGCCCCATGCACCGGGTGGGGGTAGGGCGCTGCCCTTCTCTTTTTACAACTTCATCCCCGCATTATCTCACCTGTTTCACACGTAGGCCACCGCTCTGCGCGTATCTTGCCTATCTTAACCCTATGCCAACTGACCTTGCCTCTTACGACTACTTGCTCATCGGCCACGGGCTGGCGGGCGCGCTGCTAGCCCGCGAGCTGCGCGGGCGTGGCTACCGCGTGCTGGTCTACGACGAGCCCCGGCCCGATGCGGCCTCGCGGGTAGCAGCGGGCCTCGTAAACCCCGTGGCTGGCAAGCGCTTTGCCCTCACGTGGCGCGCCTTGGATACCATTCCCTATGCCGTGGCCTACTACCAGGCGCTGGGCCAGGAACTGGGCGAAAACTTCTGGATAGAAGCGCCGATTCTCAAAGTATTTGGCTCGGTGCAAGAGCAGGAGCAGATGGCAGCCAAAGCCGCCACCGACCCGTGGCAGGGCTTTGTGGCCGCCATCGAAACCGCGCCCATTGCCCAAGCAGGGCTGCTGACGCCGCACGGTGGGGCCTGGCTGCGTGGTGGCGGCAACCTGCGTGTAGCGGCGCTGCTGGCCGCCCTGGCTCGACAAGGACGGGACGAAGGCTGGCTACGCGAAGAAACTTTTAATTGGGAGCACCTCGTTAGCGACGCAACCGGCGTTGTGTATGCGCCCGGGCAGGTGCGCGCCAGCCAGGTAGTGTGCTGCCAGGGCGCGGCCGCCTTGCAGTGTCCGTACTTCAACTGGCTGCCCCTCCATCCTACCCAAGGCGAGGTGCTCGACGTGGAAGTGCCGGGCCTGAGTTCGGCGCAGGTGCTCAATCGGGGCGCCTACGTGGTGCC
>CALMOO010000742.1 GCA_937871705.1 uncultured Hymenobacter sp. | reverse complement strand
TCTCTACCGCACCGTTAGATGAAGCGGTAGAGATGCTTCGACAAGCGGACGCCAGATGAGCATGACGGCCTTTTGATTTCCTAATATCTTGTAAACAAGGTTATTATCAGCGGTCCGCCTTTACCAAGGCAAGAGCCCAGCGGAGGAGGACATAGTGCCGCTAGGCCCATCGGCTGGCAGCAGCGCCAGCCGGATGGCCTCCGCCGCCCCCTGCGCCGGGGTGTCGGTGCCCGCAAAGTCGTTCAGGTCGGTGGCCGTGTAGCCGGGCGCGGCCGAGTTTACCTTGATGGCCGTATCCCGCAGTTCGTAGGCTAGCTGCACGGTGAGCATGTTCAGCGCGGCCTTCGAGGCCGAGTACCCGAGCAGGGCCCAGTCATTTTGGCCACTGAGGGTTAGCGAACCCAGCGGACTCGACACGTTAACAATGCGTCCCGCCGCAGCCTGCTTCACCAGCGGCAAAAACGTTTGGGTGGCGGCCAGTGTGCCTATAAAATTGGTTTGGAGCACTTGCTCCACGCTGCGCACATCGGCCGTGCTTGCCGAGCCATCGCCGGGCACATTAATGCCCGCATTGTTTACCAGGATGTCGAGGTGGCCTTCTTCGCGTTGCAGGTGAGCGGCGGCCGCATCGAGTGTCGCTTGGTTGCCCAGGTCTACTTCGAGGAAACGAACGTCGCCTTCGGCAGCCAGTTCCGCTGCGGCTTGCTGGCCTTTGGCAGCCTCGCGGGCGCCCAGATACACCCGGCAGCCCGCCTGCAGCAGCCCCCGCACTATTTCGAAGCCGATGCCTTTGTTGCCGCCGGTAACCAGCGCAATTTTCTTGTTTGCCATGTTGCCTGTGGGGTTGGCCTCCCCTAGGATAGGGAGGCGAGTAAGTGTACCCCAAAGGTCCGGGCGGCAGTTGGGCAGTAAACTTCGCCAGTCAACCCATCTGTTTTAGATTTCAAACAAGTTTGAGAACGCGGGCGCGCTACATAGGCTGAGCTAACGTGGCGCCTCACCCCGGCCCCTCTCCGAAAAGGAGAGGGGAGCCTGACGACTGCTAGCGCCGCTAACGTCAGTTTGCGGTTGGCTCCCCCTCTCCTTTTCGGAGAGGGGGCCGGGGGGTGAGGCACCACGCTAGCTGCGCTAAACTCCAAACACCGCCAGACGCCGGAAGTCCCCCGGCGTCTGCCCAGCGTGGCGCTTGAAAAAGGTGCAGAAGTGGGCCACATCGGCAAAGCCCAGGCTATCGGCAATTTCTGAAATGCTCCAGGGGGTTTGCTTCAGCAAGAGCTTGGCTTCCTGCGCCAGGCGGCGGCTGAGGAGGGCAGTGGTGGTGTGGCCGGTCGTCTCCTTCAGCACGCGGTTGAGGTGGTTGACGTGCACCGCCAATTGGTCGGCGTAGTCGGTGGCGGTGCGCAGACGCAGCGGCGGTTGCGGGCTGAGGCGCGGAAACTGCCGCTCCAGCAGCTCCGTGAATTGGGTGGCTACGCGCTCGGCGGCGCTGTGCGTAGCGAGGAGGGTAGGGGCCGGCTGCAGCTTCTGCACCAGGTGAATCAGCTCCCAGAGGTAGGTGCGCAGCAGGTCGTGCTTGTAGGCGTAGCCCGACCCGAGCTCGTGCGCCATCTTCTGGAAAATGGCTTCGACCGCCGCGCAGTCGGCCTCGGCCACTTCCCACACCGGGTAGGCGCCGGGCTGAAAAATTGGCAGCTCCGCCAGCACTACCCCGGTGCGGGCGGGCAGCAGAAAAGCATCGTCGAAGAGGCAGCTATAGCCCCCAAAATCTTCGGTGAGCGGCAGCCACCGGTAGGGCACGCGCGGCGTCACCAGAAACAAGGTATTGGCACCGACGTGCCGGGCCTGGTCGGCACATTCCACCTGGCTGAGTCCGCGGCAGAGCGTGATTTTGTGGTAGTCGCGCCGGCTAAACGTCATCGGGGGCGTCCCGCGGAGGTCCGCCAAGGAGAACACGTTAAAATGCCCCACGCCTTGCCCCATATCCGGCGGCGGCAATACGCCAACTGCGGACTCAGGACCGGGGGCAAGCGCGTCGTAAAAGGCGGCAAGGGTATTCGGTTTCATAGGGGCAAGTGTACGAAGCGCACGGGCGAGTAGTCGTTTTAATGCAGTTCTATATCGTAGCTCACCGCTACTCATAAGTGGAAGTAAATATTTAGCTTCGAAAGAAAATATGAGCCATAGAATCGCATTAGGTTAGGGTTATAGCTCTTCAATATCTTCGAATGCGTCGCCGTATATGTCACCTTCATCAATAATTCCTTCATAATACATTCTATGCATTTTCTCTACCATGCGCTGTATTAATGAATCTAATTCTTTCTCTTTATCGTGTGGGACGTCTCGAGTTGTTGAATCTGGCTTTGTATTGCATTGAACATAAACGCGCATGAAAGGATTGGTGAACGAGTACTTATCTGTTCTGTCATTATATGTTAAGACCCTTCCGCGAGTATCCGACTGCATTTCGAGCAGAATGCTGGATATTATTTTATTGTCGATAGGACGTTCACTTATACTGTTCGCAATTTCTAATCTTTTACTTAGGGCTTTGCTAGGTATTTCGTCTTTGGGATACTTAGCAATATTACCTACTACTAAATCGGGTAAATCACCGTAAGTTTCATCTATCTTGATAGCTTCTTCATACTCCTGTTTTATAGAGTCTTCATTTTCCTCCACATATTCCTCAAAAGCATTATTTAATGCCTCTTCGTCTATTTTTATTAAATTACCTCTTGTTTCTATAATGCCTTCATAGTCGCAGCAGTTTAAGCATAATTGGTGGCAAATAGCAGCGAGACCACTAGAAGCCCTGACAATAGCTTCCCGAACATCAGCAGCAAATTTGACATTAAGTTTCTCTTCACCTAAATCTATTATTTCGTTTAACTCTTTATCATTCATTAAAGGGACGTTTATTTGTGCTAAACGATTCTTCATCTCTTTGTCATAATTAATGACTTCTCGGCCTGTATTTACAGCCCCAATTGCTATTAATTTAGCATATGGATAATCAACGGCTGAATCGACAAATATTTTCATTATTTGCGCGGCCTTTACTTTCTCTTCTGGGCTTATTTTGTGAAAATCCTCCAGTACCCAGCAACAATCTAGCTCTCCATAAAATTTAACTAAAAATTGTGCTGTCAGTAATGGGGGTAATATTGGCTTTGTAGTTGCAGTTGTGCTTTTTTCTGAACTAGCAGTGAATTGAGCTTTTATGATTTTGTATTCTGTTCCTAGCTGTGCGCCAAATGCTGCTTTTTTAGTGACATCTACTTTGTCAATATAGTGTCTGTCTAGCTCTGCAAATCCATGCATTAACAGATTCTCAAATGTCATTCCAGCCATACACCGCGTTATGATATGTTTTTCATAAACTTGGTCAAGCTTATTAATTAACAAAGTAGACTTTCCAGAACCCGTATGTCCATAAATTATTATTTGCTTTCCAGGAGTAATAAGGGCATTAACTAATTTGCTATTTACTTTATCTCTATCTACAAAAGTTGCCCGTGCCGGTACTGATGGAGTAAATACTTCACGTAGGTCATAAATATTTTTCCCTTTTCTGGTCTTCATGAGCATTGTTATCTAGTTTGAAGCAGAAATATAGCTAAGTGATATGCATAACTAGGCAAGAAGACCTTTGCTGTCATAAAGTCTCTTGTAAAATCATCTATTTGCTTAATTATAGACAAAAAGTCCGATTTTCTACTTCTGCACCTCGTTTGCTAGTACCCTCGTACAATCTTCCTAACCCGAAGCACCTACCGAGAACTAAGCAAACCAATGGACTTTAAAAACTTCACCATCAAGGCACAGGAGGCCGTGC
>CALMOO010000741.1 GCA_937871705.1 uncultured Hymenobacter sp. | reverse complement strand
ACCATCTAGTGGGCCTGTGGAGCGAATATGCGCACGTGCCGTACCTCGACTGCGTACTACTGCCCGACACCGTACCGATGGCTGCATATGCTAGCTCGCTGGTCAATGTCATTACGCCGTACGCATTCTGGCAGCAAATCGTCAGCGAGGGGCACCACGGCATTCTTTGCACGGCGGGCACTTCGGCCACCGGCATTGCCCTATTGGGGATTTGCCTGGCGTATGGCGTCCCGCTCGTCTCAGTTGTGCGAACAGCCGCCGGCAAGCAGGCGCTGGAAGCGTTGGGGGCTACTTGCGTGGTAGTTCAGGCGGAGGCCGATTTCACCGCGCAGCTTCAGGCAGCGGCGCAGCGGCTGGCCGCCACGGCCGTTTTTGACGGGGTCGGCGGTGAAATCCTCAATAAGATAGTAGCTGTCTTACCGGCGAATACTACCATCTATTGTTACGGGTATCTAGGCGATAGCACCCCGTTGATTATTCATACCCGTGCCCTCATGCGGGGCCTAACCATCAAGCGGTTTAGCAATTCTAAAACGGCCACGGTCCAGGACCCGCATCAATTGTCAACCGTGCTGACCGCTATCCGAAAAATCATCCACATGCCCCATTTTACCACCAAAATAGGCAGGGAATTCAAGTTAGAAGAAATTATGGATGCGCTGCAATTCGTAGCGGAGAACGGTGGCAAGACTATTTTGCGTCCTGCTGGCTGAAAGTGGAGTCTTTATAACTAGTAGCCCCTCCAATTTATGGGATACCTAACGCCGCTTTGGGAGAGGTGGAACCCCAAAAAGCGGAAGTGGTGGATTCACCCTAGGATGTTCAATAACCGCTCACCGCTTTTTGGCAAAACTTTTAACTAAAGCCACTTAACGCCCACAGCTGCAAACGTAGCAGGGTGATGGAGGCCATCCATGGCGTATGAAACGAGCAAGTTGCACAACTAAGGGCCTGCGAACGTTTTCTGTGCCTTAAGGACTTTATGTGCAAGTTTCTACAGCTTATAAATAAGCTTCCACCTCAAGCAGTTATCAACACGAGAATCACTTGCCTTTTTGATAAGCCACTGCGAAGTCCCGGGCAAAATCTTCCAGCTTCACCTTGCCCAGCGCCACTGGCTTATGGCGGTCATAATCCTGCCGCAGAGCGCCGTTTTGAATACTGTTACCCAGAGCTATCATGCTGGCTACGGCCGGGGCAGGCAGCCCCCGGTGCTCAAGTCCAGCCTGCATTTGCGCATCGTCAAAGGTGACCCATTGCAGGTCCCACTTGCCGATAGCAGCACCTAGGATCCGGGCAATTTCATTTGGGGTGCGCTCGTCGCTGGCCACGTAGCGCACGTGATGGCCGGGGGGGGGCACAGTAGGTAATTCCTCAGCAGCTGCTGCGGCAATATCGGCGGGGGCCGCCAGTACAATACCGGCCTCGCCGCCGTAGTTGGAGCCGATGATACCCTGACCCTTTATCATCCCGATGTAGTTGTTCAGGTTGTAGTAGATGTAGCCCGCCCGCAGGTGCGTAACGGCCACGTCGGCCAGCTCATTCAACATATTTTCCACGTCGTGTGAGCCAAGGATGAAGCCCGTGCCCTGGCCGAGGTACGCGCCCCAGCTGCTTAGGTGCACTACCCGCGGCACCCGCGCCTGCTCGATGGCTTGCACGTAGCTGCTGCCGATGGTCCGGTAGTGGGCGCGCGCGTCGGGAGTGCCGAAGTTGGGCGGAATCATGCAGTACACGGCATCGGCACCGGCAAAAGTGGCCGCTACGAACGCCGCATCTTCTAAGGTTCCGATAGCAGCCGTGGCACCCACAGCCGCAATGGCAGCCTGCTTATCAGGCTTGCTGCTGATGACGGTAACCGAGTGGCCTTGTTGCACTAACTCGTGGGCCAGCGGCTGGCTGATGTTGCCCAGAGAGCCTGTTATAACAATTTTCATGGGTTGTGAGAGGTTGTTACGGATGTAAATACTTTACGAAATAGGTAAACGGGAAGTACTGGGTTATGCTAGACAACAAGGGGTGCTAGTCGCTCATTAAGCTTAGATGCAAGGCTTGGAAAAGGAAGCATTTCCATCTGCTGCTTTCACTTGCATAATAGTACAAAGAATAAACTGAAAATGTTTATGCAATTCATAAAATGACTATCAGTCACTGATTGCAATGCGACTCATTTGCCGTGTTCTTGTACTTCACCTGAGTCTTTGATTCGCTTTGTTCTAGCTCAATGTATTGCCACCCTTTTACAAATACCTCCTACTTATTAGGTGAGGTGCGGGCAGTCCTTATTCCTCCTTGTATTTCTCACTAAGGGCGTAATATTCCAGGCTTGGGTATCTATCGTGGATGAAGGTAAATAAGGGGACTTCTGCGAGTGAATCGTTATAGTAGTGTGTACCAACGTTACAGTTAAGGTCTTTCAGCGCCTAGGAGGCACTTATGCTGAAGCCGCTGGCCACACTAGGCAGCGGTTGTTCACCTTCGCGGTAAGGCTCATTTGAGGCTACTGTGCCAGCGTCGCGTAGCTGCTCCAGCCTCTGCGCGACGACTGGACGCGGGTCGCCGTATTTCAGGTTAAGGAAGGCAGTGCTCTGGTATAGGCCACTGCGTAGCTGCTGGATTGTGGCGTCGAACTTGTCCTTATCGAGCGGCGCCCGGCAAGTGGTCAGTAGTAAGGCTAGAGGTAATATATTCTTCATTTCACTGCCGAACTGCGCATTTTGCCCTCATCCGACTAGGTATCGATCATAGCGAGCACATTAGCAAGATTTTGGGGTATACCATCAGCACGGTGTACACGTAATAAAGCCCACACCAAGAAGAAGTCGCGCTATTCAAGCGAAGAGTTTGAAGGTCGCGCACGGGCAATCCAAGCTGTTTAGCTTATTGAATTTTAGTAGATTAGATTTGCCAACCAGCTCAATATAGCTCCTCCAACCCCAGCGGCTATTGCAGGGGGCGCTTGGCACTTGCGCCCAGATCTGGTTGCCAGCAATCCGATGCCTGCCATGCAGGCAAGTTAGGCGCTACTTCACCTTAGAAGAGGTGTAAGGAGCCCAGCCGACCCGATTTACTTCCGAACAGTCGGGGCCATCTGGGTCGCTGAGATTTGCCACTAGCACACTCGATTTTTTCCTGGCACTACATCCCCGATGGCGCCCAATTAGCACCCAACAGATGGAAGATGATTAAGGTAACTTACACCAGCGCTACCTAAACATAGCAGCTACCATTCAACCAGTATGGCGTGAATAGGTAAGCCTTATTATATGATAAAAATGCTCTTAAGCTACGAGCTAGGCCTGGGTAGCTGGCTTAACATTGGCTAATTCCACTCAGAATCACCCTTGATTTTAAATGCACTATGCATGCTATAAATAATTGACTTTTAGACAATTATTGTAAAAAATAAATAATATTTTCTTGATAACGGCTTGATAAATTTCAGGGGGTGTGCCGACTGGTTTCCTTTGCCTCATCCAGTGGCCTTAATGGGACTGGAATACATTGTGATTGTCGCTGCTGCAGGGCAGTCGAAGTTCTTCACCACCTCATCTCCCACCCATGTCGCCCTCCCT
Source organism: uncultured Hymenobacter sp. (assembly GCA_937871705.1). Taxonomy (GTDB): domain Bacteria; phylum Bacteroidota; class Bacteroidia; order Cytophagales; family Hymenobacteraceae; genus Hymenobacter. The sequence goes on along the minus strand of CALMOO010000741.1, from coordinate 302 downwards.
ATCGCTCCTGCCCCTTTCGCAACGCCTATCCCAGGCATTGTTCTTTGCCCCTCTAAGACTTTGCTCCACTAGCCTTGCAGCGGCTGCTACAGCAGCCAGCTTAATAGCTACTGACGCGGAGGTTAATTAGCGGCCACATCACGAATGAATAAGGCCGTGGCCTGCCAAGGGTGACTGTGCTAATGGAAGGCAACTCATTGGGCAACAGTCTGAACGCCGGCTATATTTTTTTAATTTAGCGCCTACCGGCTGGCCCGTACACCTTGGTGATTTCGCTTGTTGGTTAAGCCACGGTATACAAG
>CALMOO010000740.1 GCA_937871705.1 uncultured Hymenobacter sp. | reverse complement strand
GACCTAGTCGGGGCGGCCCCTACCCCCCCTGTTTGCCCCAAAGACGCCACTACTGGCTCGAACACCACAGCTGGCAGCAGCGCCGGCACCGGCAACGCCGGGTACACCGCCGCAAACAGCAGCGCAATTACCAAGTATGCCCGGTTCAGCCCGAAGAACGTGAGCCGGCGCAAGAGCCCGTAGTAGGCCGCCGCAAACAGCGCCAGCACCACATTAGCTTTTAGCAAATACAGCAGGGTAGGCGCCATGGCTATTCAGGCTTTTGCTTTTCGATGAGCTTGATAATCTCTTGCAAGTCTTCAGCGCTGACCTTTTCCTCCTTCGCAAAAAAGGAAACCAGCTCCTTGTAAGAGTCGCGGAAGTGCTCGCGCACCAGCGCGCCCAGCGAGCGGCGCTGGTAGTCCTCGGCGCTCACCAGGGCGGCGTAACGGTAAGAGTTGCCGAGCTTTTCGGCTTGCACATACGCTTTGCGCTCCAGGTTGCGCAGCGTCGAGGCCAGCGTGGTGTAGGGCGGGCGGGGGGTAGGCAGCTGCTCCAGCACGTCCTTGATGAAGCCGGGGCCGATAAGCCAGAGCGCACGCAGGGCGTCTTCTTCGGGTTGGGTGAGACGTTCCATAAAGGCTTTACGATTTTTTCGTAATACTACGAACATTTCGTAAATGTGTCAATATTTTCAACACCCTCAGCTAATGGGCAAAAGTAAAAACGCCCTTCCTGTACGCAGAAAGGGCGTTTTTATAGCAGAAAAATATTCTCAAATAATGTCAGCGCCCGGCGTTACCGGAGCTGCGGCGGCTGGTAGCCGCCGTAGTGGCCCGGCTGCCACAAGCAGCGCCACCAGCGTGAGCCCCGCTCCTGCCAAAAACGGCATTCCCGGAAATCGCAGCGGCGCGTTTGGCCGCGTAAACCAGGCAAACAAATTGGTCATGACCAGCGGCCCCACTATCCCCGTGGCGCTGATGAGCGACGTGAGCGCGCCCTGCAGCTCGCCCTGCTCGGTAGGCGGCACCTGCCCCGAAATGCTACCCTGCAACGCCGGCCCCGCCAGCCCGCCCAGGCAGTAAATACCCGTGATGGCAAACATCATCCAGCCCTGCGCCGCAAACGCATAGAGCACAAAACCAGTGATATAGAATAGCAAGCCGATGGTCACGGACCGGGCTGCGCCGAGCTTAGGAATGGCCACCCGCACCAGGCCGCCCTGCACAATGAGGGCCCCTACCCCCACCGCGCCGAGCGACCAGCCTATCATGCTCTCATCCCATTTAAACTTAAGAATGCTGTAGAACGTCCAGACTGACTGCGTGGCCGAGCCCGCCAGGTAGAGCAGCACCAGCGCCACCACCAGCCCCACTATCTGGGGGTAGCGGCCCAGCCGCAGCAGCGAAGCCACGGGGTTAGCGCGCTTCCACTCGAAGGCCCGGCGCTGATTGATGGGTAGCGACTCGGGCACCAAAAAGAAGCCGTAGAGAAAGTTGCACAAGCTCAGCACGGCCGCCACCAGGAACGGCACCCGCGGCCCAAAGTGCGCAAACAGCCCGCCCAGCACGGGCCCAATAATGAAGCCCAGCCCGAACGCCGCGCCCACTAGCCCGAAGTTCTGGGCGCGCTTTTCGGGCGTGCTTACGTCGGCGATGTAGGCCGTGGCCGTGGTGAAGCTTGCTCCCGTGATACCCGCAATAATGCGCCCTACAAACAGCCACGCAATACTCGGCGCTAAAGCCAGAAAAATGTAGTCGCAGCCCAGGCCTAGCAGCGACGCCAGCAGCACCGGCCGCCGCCCAAAGCGGTCGGACAAGCCCCCCACCACCGGCGCAAAGCCAAACTGCACCGCCGCGTAGGCAAACGAAAGCCAACCCGCGTACTGCGACGCCCGGCTCACGCCCTCGCCTGTGAGCTGCTCAATCAGGGTGGGTAGCACCGGGATAATGACCCCCAGCCCAATAACATCAATGAGAATAGTGACAAAAATAAAAGCGAGGGCAGCAGGACGTTTAGGCGACATAAGGCAGCGTGTAAACTATTTAGCAAATATTGCTAAAAAACCTGGCTGCTTCCAGTTGCCGAGGTTACGCTTAGCGATGCCCTACCCCTACCGCCGGAGGCAAGTCTTGCCCAGCCAGGCGGGCACGAATATTCAAAAACCGCACTTTTGCTTTCAACTACCGTATCAGGCATAGTTCTGGCTTTCGCAGGCCTTCGGTCTTTCCCTAAACACCTTTTCACTTCCTATTTACATGAATCAGAAACGCACATTCGGCAGCATTCTCACCGTTCTAGGTATCATTGGCATTATCATGGGTGCCCTGGGCTTCTTAGGGATAGGAGGCTTGCACCTGGGCAAAATGAACTCTATCGTGCCATTTGCCGTCGGTCTCATTTTCTTCTTCGCCGGTATCAACTTGGTAAAAACCACTGGCGACCGAGCTTAGCGCCGACCCCTGCCTTCTGCATCGCGGCGGATTAGCAGCTCTTTGTAAAATAATTCTACTTGAAAATCAATGCTGTAAGGCCAGGCAACTCGATTTTATAGCTAATGCCTTGCGGTTTCAAGAAAAGTAACTACCTTTGCACTCCCAAACAATGCGGGGTGGAGCAGTTGGTAGCTCGTTGGGCTCATAACCCAAAGGTCACTGGTTCGAGTCCAGTCCCCGCTACTCAGAGAAAAGGGCCGTCTGCACTGCGCAGACGGCCCTTTTTCTTTTGTGCCGCGTGGCTGCTACCTGCTCGCAGTCACCGCAGGTTGCGCCGCCCAAACTCCACCAATGACGGGTGCCGCTAGCAGCCTATCATATACTAAGCTGCTGACTTACCGGGTTGGGTTGGAAAAGCAGGGGTAGGGAATGGCTTCTTTTTTGCTCAGCTAATAAACATCAGTTTAAAATGGCTGTTTACTAGCTGGTCATCTCGCGAAAATAGGTTTGTTGGAGGCTGCGGTCTATTCTGCAATTTTGAGCGGGGGCTGACTTGAAAAGCTACACATTCAGTGTTGTGATGACACCGGCGCGGTGGCGTAAAGTATCCGGCCCGCGAAAACGTCATGGTTAGGTAGCATTTGGCTAGCCAGGCGCTTTAAAGCGGCTTGCGGCTCCTACTGCGATTTCCGCTCCTTTTACTTGCTATGAGCACACTTCTTCCATTGGCTGCTCACGCCGCGCACTAGGCCCAGACGCATTCTGGCAGCCCCAAGCTTGGTCGCCAAGCTGCAAACCCATTATCTGATAGCTCAAGAACTTATTACTGTCCGGCTTCTTATTGCCTTGTCATGAAATCAATCTTTACCTTACTTATGGGCGTGCTGCTGAGTGGCGAAATGCACGTAGACAGCAGTGCCCCGCACGTGGCCGCGCAGCCGCCGCTTGCCCAGACCGCCAGCAAGCAGCAGCGGCAGTCGCTGCGCACCACTGTGGGGGGCCACGTAGAGCGGGTGCTGTTCAGCGAAAACCAACTGGTGCGCCGGGGCGACGTGCTCCTCAAAATGAGTGTTGGGCCTCAGCTTGCTCCTACCATACTGTACCTGCACGCGCCGGCCGATGGCCGAATAGTAGCCCACGACCTGCAAGTGGGGGATTACCTGCCGGCCGGGGCCGAATACGCGCAGCTCATCGTTGTTGTGCCGGCGTCCTCGACTGCGGCCATGATGCCAGCCCAGCCCGGCATTCGGTAGCCGGTGCAGGCGGGCGGGTGCCCGCCGAAGGCGTAAGCTCGGCATTAAAAATTAGGGCGGGGCGGCGTAGTTTGGCGGCATGCGCAGCTACTCCGACTCTACTACTAAGCCCTCGCGCGTGACGGTATGGGCGCGGCTGCTGATGGCCTTGCTGATGGGCGGCCTGCTCATTGGCCTGCTCTACTGGGCGGGGCTGGCGCCGCCCCTCGAGCCCAGTGCCGAGCGCCCGGCTCTGCGCCGCTAGCAGGCTGCCCCGCCCGCTAGCGGGCGGGCGCGTGCAGGCCCGGCCAGTAGCAGGTGGGTAGGAAAAGCGCCTACCCCCCTGCTACTGGCCGGGCCGAATTTCAGTAGTGGCACTGATGCGGTGGGAGCAGGAAAGAACGTGCTTTGTTGGGTAAAATGAGGTTGAATAGCCCGCTGGGTAGCAGGCGCTGTTTGGCTCTTTTGCGCGTACCTGGGAGGCCTGCTGCGGGTGGGTTTTTGCGGGTTTACTATAGCAAGTCCACCTTCTTTCCTCTCTACCATGGC
>CALMOO010000739.1 GCA_937871705.1 uncultured Hymenobacter sp. | reverse complement strand
GCTGCCCAAAGCTACGCCGGTTGGCCCGGCGCTGCTACCCCCCTCTCCCACCCATCCACGCCATGACTCACCGCTTACATCTGCTGGTCGAGCAACTCGACCTTGCTACCGAACACGCGCTGGCTTCGGCCGAAGCACTCGGGCCGCGGGCCTACGTGGCTCCCGTGCCAGGGCAATGGGCTGCGGCTCAAGTAATTAACCACTTGCTGACAGCGGAGAAAAGTATTGTGGGTGCGCTGCGCAAAACGCTGACTTCCAACCCCGACTCTTTGCGCATTAGCACATTTAAGAACCAGCTACGCAGCGGGTTATTAAGGCTAGCGTTGCGCCTGCCGGGCTTGAAGTTTAAGGTGCCGCCAACCCTACCCCCCCCTGCAGCGCCCGAGTACCTGGAGCCACTGCCGGAAATGCGCAAGCAGTGGGTCAGCATTCGGCGCGAGCTAGAGCAGGTACTAAATGAGTTCCCAAGTAATAAGCTGAACCACACGGTGTTTCGCCATCCACGCGCTGGCTGGCTCACGATTGGCCAAACGGTTACTTCCGTCCTCGACCATACGCTGCACCATCAGCGGCAGCTTAACCGGATAAGCAACACGCTAAAGTGACTACCCCCCGAGCGTAGCTGAACGCTACATCGGCTGGCTATTAGCACTTTGCAAGTGGGGCAAAGCAGCCGTTTTATTCCTCCATTGCCATTGCCTGGGCCAGTTCGGGCGGGGGTAGCGTGAGCTTGCGGCGGTCGAGGTCGAGCCAGGCGCCATCGACAGTAACGGTGGCCGCCACGCGGCCGTCGGCCTTATAGATGGTGTGCTCAATAGTCCAGCGTGAGCCATCGGCAGTGCCGCCCGCCACGCGGCCTTCGACGCGGATTTGCTCGCCGCCGTGGATTTCTTTGAGGTACTTGGTTTCTTCGCGGAACAGAATGGGGCCGAGGCGCAACTCACCAAAGCGCTTTAGGTCGAAGCCCTGGCTGGCCAGCCAGGCTACGCGCTGGTCGGCAGCAAAGTCGGCGTAGGCCGAGTGGCGCATGTGGCCATTAGGGTCTAATTCGGCCCAGCGAACGGTATACGTTTGAGAATGCGGCATTAAATTCGTTTTTGTTGTTAATTATTCGAGTTTCGTGTTGACTAGCAGCTACAACCAACAACGAAAAAGGCAATACTAAGCCCCGAAGCCACCGGCCAGCGTTAGGCGCACGAGGTATTGGCCGTTCTCGTCATCGTCCAAAAACTCGACCTCATAGCCGGCCTGCCGGGCCGCATCTTCCAGCAAAGCCGCGTCGATGAAAAGCCACGGAAAGGGCTCACCGGTTTGGTTTTTATACTTAAACGTGTACTCGACCTCGCCATAGTAAGGGCCGTTGAGGTTGAAAACTAGCGCGCCATCTTCATCTTCGTAGAGGTAGCTGATGTCGGAAGATGTTGCCAATATCTGGCCGTCGGGCGCTAGTAAGGTGCGAGCATGGGCCAGAAACTGGTCGAGGCCAGCCAGCGTACCAGCCAGCCCGATTCCATTCATCAGCATCAGAATGGTATCGTAAGGCAGTTCCTGCGGCGCACGCGGCGCGAAGATGTCGTGCTGGGCCACCTGGCGCACACCGCGGGCCTGCATCACTTGCACAGCACCGGGCGAGTGGTCGATGGCTTTGACGTCGGTGAGGCCGCGCCCCTGCAACTCCAGCGAGTGGCAGCCGGCGCCAGCGCCCAAGTCCAGCACGCGGCCACGACACTCGTCGAGGGCCTGGCGCTCTAGCTGGGGCATCGCCAGCAGGGTGCGAAAAAAGTATGCCGCGGGCAGCGGCTCATCGTCGGCAACGCTGCACTGCACGGTGAGCGCGGCGTTGTGGTGGCCGTGCTGGTAATCGAGCAAGGCTTGGCCGAGTAGGTCGGGGGGGG
>CALMOO010000738.1 GCA_937871705.1 uncultured Hymenobacter sp. | reverse complement strand
GGCGCATCTGGGTCAGGCTGGCCGCGGGCGCCGCGCCCGGGTAGGCCGCCAGCGTCTGCATCAGGCTATCAACCACGCGCCGCTCGCCGGGCTCCGTGATGTTACCGGCCTCGCGGGTCAGCAGCGTGCGCAGCTGGCCCTGGGCCGGTGCGGCGGTGGGATTGGCGGCCAGCGCATCTTGGGCTTGCAGCATGCCCTGCCCCAGTTGCACCGAGTAAAAGTTGTCTTGCAGAATGGTGTGGCTGGCTTGGTCGAGCCGCCGCACCGTGAAGTAGGCGTAGCTACTGATGCCGAGCAGCAGGGCTAGCATCGCCAGAAAACCCAGCGTAATTTTTGTGTGCAGGCGCATAGTAGCAAGCCAGCGGTGGGGGAAGCGCCGCTGGCCCTGCCACCATTACCAACGCGATGCCACAACCAAAAAAGATGCTGCTACTTCTGTTAAATAACTGATTTTCAGTAATAAATTAACGAGTCGCTACGTGGTCGCACTTCCTGGCTTAGGCTTCATCGAGTCATTATGGCCCGGTGGCTGGGTCGGAATGACTCGGTGGGGGTAAGGCCAGCTTTAGGCGCTCAGCCCATATTCCTCAATCTTGCGGTACAAGGTTTTCACCCCGATGCCCAGCTGTCGGGCCGCTTCCATCTTGTTGCCGCCGGTTTCGCGCAGCACCGCGCCGATGTGCCGGGCCTCCACAGCGCGCAGGCTGCGGTCGGTGGCACCGGGGGGGGGTAGGGGCAGCGGGCAACTGCTGAAACTCGGCGGGCAGGTCGTCGAGGGTGAGTGGCTGGTTATCGAAGGCCAGGATGGCGGCGCGCTCCAGCACATTTTTTAGCTCGCGCACATTGCCCGGCCAGGGGTAGCGCACGAGGCGGGCCAGCACCTCGGCATCGAGGCCCGGCAGGCGCTTGCGCAGCTTGGCCGCAAACACGCGCAGAAAGTGCTCGGCCAGCGGCGCTACATCGTCGGCCCGGGCACTCAGCGGCGGCACGGCCAGCTCAAACACGGAGAGCCGGTAGTACAAGTCAGCCCGAAAATGCCCTTCGGCCGCTTCTTGCTTGAGGTTGCGGTTGGTGGCCGCTACCAGGCGCACGTTCACGCGGGTTGGCCGGGTGTCGCCGAGCTTGGTAAACTCCTGCGTTTCCAACACCCGCAGGAACTTAGCTTGCACGGCCAGGTCCAATTCCCCAATCTCATCCAGAAACAACGTGCCGCCATTAGCCGCTTCCAGCAAACCCTTTTTATCGGTCAACGCCCCCGTAAAGGCGCCTTTCTTGTAGCCAAACAGCTCCGATTCCAGCAAGTCCTTGGGGAAAGCGCTGCAATTGACGGCCACAAACGGCTTGCCCGCCCGCCCGCTGGCCTGGTGAATGGCCTGGGCAAACAGCTCCTTGCCCGAGCCCGTCGGGCCTTCGAGCAGCACCGTGGAGTCGGTAGGGGCCACGCGCTCGGCCAGGGCCTTCGCGCGCGCCAGCGCCGCCGACTGCCCAATCATAGACGCAAACGTATGCTGCAGGCCTACCTGCTGCTCTAATTCGGCCACGCGGCGGCGCAGCTGTGCTTTTTCCACAGCGCGAGCTACTACTACCACCAATTGGTCGTCTGAGTCACCTTTGGTGAGGTAGTCAAACGCGCCCTGCTTCATAGCCTGCACGCCGTCGGCCACGGTGCCGTAGGCGGTGAGCAGGATAATCTCGGCCAGCGGCGCGATGGCCTGGTAGCGGGGCAGCAAGGCTACGCCGTGGCCATCGGGCAGCTTCACATCGGAGAGAATAACCAGCACCTCGGCCGCATGCTCGGCCAGCGTCTGCAGGCCGCGGCGGGCATCGGGCGCTTGCAGCACGGTGTAGCCTTCCAGCGTCAGCACGCGCGCCAGCACCTGGCGCAGGCCATTTTCGTCGTCAATGAGCAGGAGAGTAGGCGAGGAAGTCACGCAGCAAAGGTCGGGGCTAAAACCCTAGCACCCGGTCGGCGTTGCCGTATGCCAGCTTGGCAATGTCGGCGGGCGGCAGTTGCAGGTCAGCCAGAAACTTCCGGCCTACTGCGTTAGGCGCGTAGGGGTAGTCTACTGAGAATAAGATGTTATCGAGCCCGAACGTAGCCAGTGCGGCTTCCAGCGGCGGGCGCGTGAAGATGCCGCTCGTGGTGATGTACACCTGGTCGCGCAGCGTCTGGCTGATGCTGCGCGGCAACTGGGTTTGAGCCGCGGGCATGACCATGTCGGCGCGGGCCATCATTACGGGCAGCATTTCGCCCATGTGGCCAATGATGAGCTTTAGGCGGGGATAGCGCTCCAGCGTGCCGCTCAAGATGAGGCGCAGCACGTGAACCGCCGTTTCGGCGTGCCAGCCAAAACCAGCCATGCTTAGGCGCAGGCCCAGCTCGCGAGGCAGCTTGTCGTAGTACACGGCCCGCACGGCCGCGGGCGGAATACCGGGGTGCAAATACAGCGGCACGCTCAGTTCCTCGGCCCGCGCCAGCAGCGGCTCAAACTGCGGGTCGTCGAGAAATAAGCCGCTGGTGGTGCCGCTAATCAACGCGCCCTTAAACCTGTACTCGCCCACGGTACGCGCCAGCTCGTCGGCCGCCGCGGCGGGGTTAGTCAGGGGCAGGTGCGCAAAGCCCGCCAGGCGGTCGGGGTACTTGGCGATGGCCTCGGCCAGCCGGTCATTGTACTCACGGGCAAACGCCGGGCTTTCGGCGGGGGGTAGCAACTCGGCGCCCGGCCCCGATATAGACAGCACCTGCACCGTAATGCCGGCCTCGTCCATCAGCCGCAGGCGCTCGGGGCCCACCTCGGCCAACTGCCGCTGCTGCTCGCGCATCGGCGAGTGCGGGTCATCGTTCGCTGGCCAGCCCGACTGCTGGCGGGCCGCTAGCGGAATGCGGCTAACCATATCGGGAAAAGAAGTGTGGTCTTCGAGCGTCACAATACGCTGCGGCAAAGGCTGAGCGGACATAAGAAAGTAGCGGGGTGATAAAGACGTTACCAAACGGCCAGCGGCCTCCAGGCGTTGCTTGCCCAAGCCTGAAAACGAGCGGCAAACAGCAGAGCCGGAACAAAAAGGAATAATTTCCGCTTTTTAAGGAAATATTTCCCATCTTTGGGGTAATTACCAGCTACTCACGCCCATGCTCACTGCGCCCATCCATGCCTCCAGCGCCTACCCCGCCGTTTTGGCCAACCTAGAGTTGGTGGTAACTGATGCCTTCGCCCTGGTGATGCAGGCTCGCACGGGCGTACCCGCCAAGACAGCCTTCGCCGTAGCTAATCTCTTGCAGTTCAGTACCGATGAACTGGCCAACTTGCTCCACCTCACCACCAAAACGCTACGCACCTACCGCGATGCCAACAAGCGCCTGGCCCCCGCCGCCAGCGAGCGGGTGCTCACGTTGTTGGCCCTGGCTCACCAGGGCGCCGAAGTATTCGGCGACGCCACGGCGTTTCGCCGCTGGCTGGGCAAGCCCGCCTACGGCCTCGACGAGCAAACGCCCTTGGCTCTGCTCCAAACCAGTGGCGGCATCGACCTGGTAGCCGAGGAAGTAAGCCGCATTGCCTACGGGGACTTTGCCTAGCGCCCACCCCCTCCGTGGAAATCTACCGCATTTGCTTGGCCAAGTACGCCGGTGAGCTAGTAGCC
>CALMOO010000737.1 GCA_937871705.1 uncultured Hymenobacter sp. | reverse complement strand
CATGATGCGCAGCTCCACCTGCGAGTAGTCGGCGGCGAGGAACACGTGCTGGTCGTCGCGCGGCACGAAAGCTTTGCGGATTTCGCGGCCCTTCTCGGTGCGAATTGGGATGTTCTGAAGGTTGGGGTTGGTGCTGCTGAGGCGGCCGGTGGCTGTCACGGCCTGGTTGAAGCTGGTGTGCACCCGGCCATCGACCGGGCTCACGAGCTGGGGTAGGGCTTCCACGTAGGTCGAGCGCAGCTTGCTGAGCTGGCGGTATTCGAGGATGAGGCCGGCGATGGGGTTGTCGGCCGCGAGCTGGCTCAGGATTTCCTCGCCGGTGGCGTACTGGCCGGTTTTGGTTTTCTTGATTTTGCCGCCACCGAGCTGCATTTTATCAAACAGCACCTCGCCGAGCTGCTTGGGCGAGCCGATGTTGAAGGGCCCGCCGGCTTCGGTAAATATCTGACTTTCCAGCTCCTGCACATAGCCTTGCAGCTCGGCCGAATACTCGTTCATGGCCACGGAGTCAATCTTGACGCCCGCAAACTCCACGTCGGCCAGCACCGGCACGAGCGGGTTTTCCACGTCGTTGAGCAAGCCCAGCAGGCCCAGGTCCTTCAGCATGGGCTCGAATACGTGGCGTAGCTGCAGGGTCACGTCGGCGTCTTCGCAGGCGTAGTCCTTCACCCGGGCCGGCTCAATGTCGGCCATGGTTTTTTGGTTCTTGCCCTTTGTGCCGATGAGAGCCGTGATAGGCACCGGCGTGTAGTGTAGGTAGGTTTCGGCCAGCACGTCCATGTTGTGGCGCATGTCGGGCTCGATGAGGTAGTGCGCCAGCATAGTGTCGAAGAACGGCCCCGTCACCTGCACCTTGTAGTTCATGAGAATGAGCAGGTCGTACTTGATATTCTGCCCAATTTTCAGGATGGTTTTGCTCTCAAAAAACGGGCAGAACTCCTCTACCAGCGCCTGCGCGGTGGCTAGGTCGTCCTGCGGCACAGGCACGTAGTAGGCCTCACCCGGCAGGTAGCTGAACGACAAGCCCACGAGCCGCGCCGTTTGGGTATCGAGGCCGGTCGTTTCGGTGTCGAAGCTCACTTCGGCTTGCTGCAACAAGAAGCTCAGCAGCGAGTTGCGCAGCTCGGGCGTATCGACGAGGTGGTAGTTGTGGGGCACGTCTTCGAGGGTGCGCTTGGGACCGTCGTAGTAGGCGCTACCCCCCTCTTCGGGGCCAAGCTCGCCGTTTTCGGCCGCATTAATGACCGCCGTGCTGCCCTCTCCAAATAGCGAGCCCTGCAAGGAGCCCGGTGCGGGCGCAGCCACCTTAGGCCGGCGCGCGCCACGGGGGTTAGGCGCGGCTGGTGTCCGGCCGGCGCTGCTAGCCCCGCCTTCGCCCAGCACCCGCGCCGCCAGCTGCCGAAACTCCAGCTCCTCAAACAACTGCCGCAGCAAGGCTTCATCGGCGCCGCCCACGGCCAACTCTTCCGGCTCAAAATCGACGGGCACGTTGACGTGGATGGTCGCCAATTCTTTGCTCAGCAGGCCTTGCTCAGCGAAGTTGCGCACATTTTCCTGCTGCTTGCCCTTGAGCTGGTCCACGTTGGCAATGAGATTTTCGACCGAGCCGTACTGCTTGATGAGCGCCTTGGCCGTCTTTTCGCCAATGCCCGGAATGCCGGGAATATTATCGCTCGCGTCGCCCTGCAAGCCCAGAATATCAATAACTTGCTCGACGCGCTCAATCTCGAAGCGGTCGAGCACGTGCTGCACGTCGAGCACCTCGGCCGCGTTGCCCATGAAGGCGGGCCGGTAAATTTTGATGTGCTCGGTCACGAGCTGGCAGTAGTCTTTGTCGGGCGTCATCATAAACACCTCGAAGCCGTGCGCTTCGGCGCGCTGCGCGATGGTGCCAATCACGTCGTCGGCCTCGTAGCCATCCATCATCAGGATGGGAATATTGAAGGCCTTGACAATCTGTTTGATGTACGGAATTGCTACCCCTATGTCTTCCGGCATGGCCTGGCGCTGAGCCTTGTACTCAGCAAAGCTGTCGTGGCGAAAGGTCTTCTTTTGCGAGTCGAAGCACACGCCCAGGTGGGTCGGCTTTTCCTTGAGCAGCACCTCCACGAGCGTGTTGGTGAAGCCCAGCACGGCCCCGGTGTTCATGCCCTTCGAGTTGATGCGCGGGTTTTTGGAAAAGGCAAAGTGCGAGCGGTAGATGAGGGCAAAAGCGTCGAGCAGAAAGAGCTTCTTGGCGGGAGCGGTGGGCTGGTCAGTCATACTGCGAAGAACCGAATAAACCGGCAAATAGCTTCGTCCTGACTCTTATAAGTTACATTTTACCTGTTGTGCTGCGACACAATGCAAAACTAGTTAGCACTTTATCCTTAGTTTTAAAGAAATTTTTAATACCTGTTGTTTTATTTCCAAATTTTCACCTGCTAAATGCCTAATTATTCTTCTAGTAGCGTTACACTGATGTCTACACCTCCAACTGCCTTATCTACTAGCTCAAAAACAGTTAGCAAAGGGAGCTACGTAGTAGGACTCGACGCATTGCGAGCTATTGCCGCCCTTACCGTGTGTTTTTTTCACTATACTAATGGGATGCTGCCTAAGTTAGTAGTACCGACGGCCAAAGCTGTCTTCTCCCAAGGTAGCTTGGGCGTAGATATCTTTTTTGTTATTTCTGGCTTCATCATTCCTTATAGCTTAGTTGGTAAAGGGTATGAAGTAGGCAGGATATTATCCTACTTGAAAAAGCGTATTTTACGAATTAACCCCCCCGCTTACGCGTGTATTCTTCTCACCTTAAGTCAAGCTTTTCTTATTGACTTTGTCATTCAACACAATAATCACTATACTAAGCATTTGAGTTGGGGAGGATTTATCAATAACCTCCTGTTCACTATTCCTTTTACAAATTACCTCTGGATAAACGGCGTTTTCTGGACTTTAGCCATCGAGTTTCAGTTTTACTTGTTTATTGGTTTGCTGTTTAATAGCCTATTCGCCCGTTCAATAGGCTGGTTTGCCGTAATTTATCTGGTAGTGGCAGGGGCTTTTCTGCTACCTCACGCTGCTAGTATCGGTTTTTTGCAATATGGGTCTATGTTCGCTCTCGGCGGTGTGGCACTGCTGAAGCAGCAGCAACGCCTGACTTGGCTGTCCTATCTAGCACTCATACTTCTATTTGGAGGCGTTGCCTGCTGGCAAATAAGCTTCTATGCAGCCCTAGTAGGGGTCGGCACAGCAGTATCAATCATTACACTTACTTTTAAAATACCGGGACTTTCTTTTCTAGGTAAACTCTCTTACTCGCTCTACCTCATGCACGGGCTCATTGGCACTACAGCCGAATTTGTGCTTATTAAACTACTGCACCCAACCTCTGATGCGCGTAAGCTGCTGCTGACTGCCATCTGCGTATGCCTAGCCATTGGCGGTTCTTATGTTTTTTATCGACTTATTGAACAACCTTTTATGCGCTTAGCAGCACAAAATCGACGCTAATTGTAGCCTCGCTAGCTATAATAACGCCCGGTCTTGCTATGCGTAAGACCGGGCGTTGTATTTGTAATGTGCAGTTTTAAAAATTCGGCGAGAGCGAGTACTTGTGGTAGAAATCGTCGATGATTTTTACGGCTTCGCTCGCGTCATCCACTATCTGCACGAGGTGCAGGTCTTCGGGCGAGATGTTGCTCTCCTCGGTCAGCATGATGTTGTGAATCCAGTCGAAGAGGCCGCCCCAATAGGCCGAACCCACTAGCACAATAGGGAAACGGCCTATTTTCTTGGTTTGAATCAGGGTTAGGGCTTCGAACAGCTCATCGATGGTGCCGAAGCCGCCGGGCATGCCTACGAAAGCCTGCGCGTATTTCACAAACATGACCTTGCGTACAAAAAAGTAGTCAAAGTCGATGCACTTGTCTTGGTCGATGTAGATGTTGTGGGTTTGCTCGAAGGGCAGTTCAATGTTGAGGCCTACCGACTTGCCCCCTTCGGCGCGGGCGCCTTTGTTGCCGGCTTCCATGATGCCGGGGCCGCCGCCCGTGATAACGCCGTAGCCGTGGCGCACCAGCTTAGAGGCGATTTCCTCGGCCAGCTTGTAGTACTGGTTGTCGGGCTTGGTGCGGGCCGAGCCAAAAATGCTCACGCAGGGGCCGATTTTGGACATCTTTTCGAAGCCCTCCACAAACTCGGCCATCACCTTAAAAATCTGCCAGCTATCGGCGATTTTAATCTCGTTCCAGTCTTTATCGACGAATGCCTTGCGGATGCGCTGCTCGTCGGGGTCGTTGGCACCTTTGGCCAGGCTGCCGGTTTGTTGGCGCAGCTCGGTAATGCTCGTGAGCTTATTATCGTTAACGTTGGGCTGCACAATTGTCTTGCCGCTGCCCACATTGAGGGCATCGTCGGAAGACTTGGTTCTGCTACTTTTCTTGAGTTTGGACATACTAGCCAGGGTGGGGAAAACGAAACCGCCCCGGCTGCAAAGAGCGGGGCGGCAAAAATTAGGCGGGCGAAGATAAGGGATGGCTACCCGTTGTGGCGAGCTCGGCACTCGCCAGAGCAACGGATTTTTCCTACCCCCCTTATTTCGCTCGAATGGCAATAACCGGGTCGAGGTTGGCGGCCAGCACGGCGGGCACGATGCCAGCCACTACGCCAATGCCGACCGATACGAGCAGGCCCAGCGTGACGTTGCCGGCGCTCAGGCTCAGGGTGAGGTCGCCGAGCGAGATGAATGTGGTGAGCCATACCAGCAGCAGGCCCGCCGCGCCGCCCAGCAGGCACAGAAACACGGCCTCGAACAGAAATTGAAACAAGATGAAGTAGTTTTTAGCTCCCAGCGATTTCTGAATACCGATAATATTAGTGCGCTCGCGCACCGACACAAACATGATATTGGCAATGCCGAAGCCGCCCACCAGCATGGCAAACGAGCCAATGACGCCGCCCGCCAAACCAATGACGCTGAAGAGCTTAGTAATGAGCGAAGCTATCATTTCGGGTCTATTGAGGGCAAAGTTGTCTTCCTCGCGGGGCTTGAGGCCGCGGATGGTGCGCATGGTGCCCTGCATTTCGGCTTCGAGGTTGAGCAAGCCGGGGTCGGCGTCGGTGCCCTTGACGCCAAGCTGGGGCGAGGGGCCGCTCATACCGGTGCTGCTGAGCGCGAAAACACTGGCAAAGGTGCCGTAGGGAATAAGGCAGTTGGCGTCGTTGCTGGGAGTGCCGAGCAGGTTTTTGCCTTCCTTTTTCATCACCCCAATCACGGTGAAGTGCCGGCCCTGGGTCTTAAAATCCTGCCAGATGGCCTCGCCGCCGGGGTACAGGTTTTCGGCAATGGTGGCCCCAACGATGGCTACTGGCCGGGCATTATCGACTTCCTGCGTGGTGAAGTAGCGGCCTTGCGCGATGGGCACACTCGACACAATGCGGTAGTCGTAGCTCACGCCTTGCAGGGCGCAGTCGCTTATCGAGTTGGTGCCTGCTTTGAACGTGTTGCCGCTTTTACTCACGAAAATTGCTACCCCCTTGTTGCTGCCGGGACTGAGCATTTTTTGCAGCTGCCGAAACTCGCGGGCCGTGGGCACCGGCCGGTTAAAATATTTCCACCAAGGAAAATTATTCTCGAAAATCCAGGGCCATTTGCCTACGTAAATAACCTTGTCGCCCACAAAGCTCATGCTCTGGCGCACGTTGGCTTCGAGCGAGTCGACAACCATAAACACGGCGATGATGGCGAAAATGCCGACCGTGACGCCCAGCAGCGATAAAATGGTGCGCAGCAGGTTGGACCTAAGCGCCTGCCAGGCGAAGACGAAGCTTTCGAAGGTGAGGCGAAGAGCAAGAAGCATGAGGGGGGTAGGCTTTAGCTGGCTAGTATAAGCATGGGTAGCCAAACCGCGAAACAAACAGGAAAGTACTACACCGAGGTAGAACTGAATTCATTTGCGGGCTAGCCGACGCTTACCCTCCAAAAAAAGTTGTACCTTTGCCCGCCCAAATTTTTGGTAACTTCCCCCTAGTACGTCCCATCATGGCGATGAAACTGCACGAGTTCAAGTTTGAACTCCCCGAAGAGCTGATTGCTACGCATCCGGCGCGGCACCGCGACGAGTCCCGACTGATGGTGGTGAACCGTGCCACTGGCCAGTTCGAACATCGCATGTTCAAAGATATTCTCGATTACTTCGCTGAAGGCGATGTATTTGTATTTAATGACACCAAGGTGTTTCCGGCCCGCATGTACGGGCAAAAGGAGCGCACTGGCGCGCAGATTGAGGTGTTTTTGCTGCGTGAGCTGAACAAAGAGCTGCGTCTCTGGGACGTGCTGGTGGACCCCGCCCGCAAGATTCGGGTGGGCAATAAGCTGTACTTCGGCGAGTCGGACATCGTGGCCGAGGTTATCGACAACACGACTTCGCGCGGCCGCACCATCAAGTTTTTGTTTGATGGCACCGACGAGGAATTCCGCAAGGCGCTCTACGAGCTGGGCGAAACGCCCGTGCCGAAAGACGTGCTGAAGCGCGAAACCGAGGAAGGCGACAAGGAGCGCTACCAGACCATTTTTGCCGAAAATATTGGCGCGGTGGCGGCCCCGGCGGCCGGCCTGCACTTCTCGCGCGAGGTGATGAAGCGCATGGAAATCAAGGGGGTAGAGAAAGCGTTTATCACAATGCACGTGGGCCTTGGCACCTACCGCAACGTGGACGTGGAAGACCTGACCAAGCACAAGATGGACTCCGAGCAGTTCTTCGTGAATAACGACGCGGTGCAGATTATCAACCGCACGCTGGACGCCAAGAAGCAGGTGTGTGCCATCGGCACGACGACCATGCGGGCACTCGACGCTTCGGTGTCGGCCAGCAGCCGCGTGAAGGTGACGCAGGGCTGGAATGATAAATTCATCTATCCGCCCTACGATTTCAAAATTGCTAACTCGTTGCTTACCAACTTCCACCTGCCCGAAAGCACGCTGGTGATGATGGCCTCGGCCTTTGCCGGCTATAAGCTGCTGATGGAGGCTTACCAGGAAGCCATCAAGGAAAAGTATCGCTTTTTCGCCTACGGCGACGCGATGCTAATTCTGTAAGTTACCCAACGTCTGTCATGGCGAGCGTAACATTCTGCAAATAAAGCAGAGATGGAGCGCGGCAATCTTTCCTTTGTCGTTAGGTTAGTAACCCTGGCGTGAAGAAAGACTGCCGCGCTCTATCTCTGCTTTATTTGCAGAATGTTACGCTCGCCATGACAGACGACTTCACCTATTCTCCTACCCCCCTTCCGTTGCGCTACGCCCTTATTGTGGCGGGCGGCAGTGGACAGCGCATGGGCGCCGACCGGCCCAAGCAGTTCTTGCTACTGCGGGGCGAGCCGGTGCTGCTGCACACACTGCGGCACTTTGCCGAGCCAGCGCTGGGCGTGGCCCAAACGGTGCTAGTGCTGCCCGCCGACCAGCTGGCGACCTGGCAGACCCTATGCGCGGAGCATGCCGTGGAGGTGTCGCACCTGGTGGTGGCAGGCGGCGCCACGCGCTGGGCTTCGGTGAAGGCGGGACTGGCCGCCCTACCCCCCGCCGGGGCGCGCACGGCCCTGGTGGCCGTGCACGATGGCGTGCGCCCACTCGTGACCACGGCCGTGATTGAGGCTACGTACCAGGCGGCTACTACCCACCAGGCCGTGGCAGCCGCCGTGTCGCCCAAAGACTCGGTGCGGATGGTGGCCGCCGCGGGCTCGTCGCCACTCGACCGCCGCCGGCTGCGCCTGATGCAGACACCCCAGACGTTTGACCTCGACCTACTGCGCCGCGCCTACCGCCTGCCCGAGTTGCCTACCTTCACCGACGACGCCAGCGTGGTGGATGACCTGCACCCGGTGCAGTTGGTAGAAGGCGATTATCGTAACCTCAAGATTACCACGCCCGAAGACTTGCTGCTGGCCGAGGCTTTGCTTGTCTGAACCGCAGATTACGCGGATTTTGTAGGCGATACATTCATTAGTGCCAAAGAAAAAGGCTGCCTAGTAAGGCAGCCTTTTTCGCGTTCACGAAATCCGTGAAACCCGACTAATCCGCTGAATCAGCAGCTCAGACTTACTTGAGGTGAATGGTGTAGGTGTGGCCGTTTACTGTGACGGAGGCGATGTTATCGCAGGCCTGGGTGCCGGTGGGGTCGTAGTTGAGCAGCATGGTTTTATCCTTCGAGTTGGCGACTTCAATGGTGCCGGCGGTGAAGTGGCGGGCGCAGCCAGGGGCAAACTCTTTCACCAGCGGCTGCTGGATGGTAGCCGTGTAGCTCACGCCGCGGCGGTTGGTACCCGTGAGCGCGCCCGTGACGGTGTACTTATCGTCGAGGATGGTGCGCGTCAGGAAGCCCGCCGTGCGGGTGTAGCGGCGTTGCGAAGCCCAAGCGGTGGTGCCGCCGTTATTGGCAAAGATGATGCTGGCCTGCTGCACATCGAGGGTGAAGGAGCCGCTGCCGAGATTGGTGATGACGCGGGTGCCCAGGTGCTGGTTGTCGTTGACAAAATAGTTGGTGCGGGTGATGGTAACTACCGCCCCAGCCTGGCGATATGGGCCGCTAAACACAGCCTGGAGCTGGCCCCGGCGGTAGCGCCCATCGGGGCAGAGGCAGTTGGTGGTGCCAAAATCGAGGGTGAGCGTGCGGGTGGCGGCGTCGTAGGTGCGAGTGGCGCAGGGGGGTAGCAGCTTCTGCAGCTCGGCGGTTTCGGCGACGGTGGCGCTGGCCGAAGCGGCGGCATCCTGCGGGGCCGCGGCATCTACCATATCGGCAGTGGCGGCGCTTTCTTCATCGCCAAGGCCTGCGTCCTGGGCCGAAACAACATCGTCGGCGGTAGTGGCGGCAACTTGGTCTTTTTTGCAGCTGCTGGCGAGCAGTAAGCCACCGGCCAGGGCAGCACAGGCGAGGGTTCGGAAATGGGTAGGCGTAGGCATGAGGCAGAAAATGGAAAGGTGGCTGCTTAAAAGGTGATGTTTATTGAGATAGGCATGCCGGTGTGAGGTTTAACCAAAACAGAAAAAATGGCCATATAGCCTCCACATTCACCAAGAGCTTGGCTTGATTATCAAGCTAATACTAGCCTACAAGCAGTTCATAATCACAACCTTCTGAGCGGCCCTACGTATTTAGCCACATCTCATCCATTTTTTGACCTTACCCCTATGAAACGCCTGACCCTTCCCCTTCTCGCTGCCGGCTTGTTGTCGCTGAACGCTTGTAGCAGCTCTGATAAAGCTTCTACTGATACTGCCTCAACTGGTACTAGCTCCACGACTGAAGCAGGCGGCGCAGCTTCTGCCTCGGCGGGCACTTCGGCGGATGCTGGTGCTGCCGGCACTCCGGCTGCGGTAGACACGGCCAAGACGGCCACTACGACTACTGCTGCCGCAGGCACGACTGCGGGCGGCAAGGCCGACCCATCGGGCCCGACCGCGCCTCATGCCACCGATGCCGAGTTTATGCAGTCGGCCGCGCACAGCGACCAGAACGAGATGCAGTTCAGCAAGATGGCATTGACCAAAGGCGTATCGGCCACGACCAAAGCCTATGCTAACCAAATGATTACCGACCACACCAAGAGCTCGGCCATGCTGAAGCCTATCGCGGCCAAAGCCGGTGTGACCTTGCCTACTGACATGGACGCTGAGCACAAAGCGCTGGCTCCCACGATGGCCAAACTGACGGGTAAGGAGTTTGAAACCAAGTACCTGGCCCAAATGGTGACTGACCACCAGAAGACTGCTAATACCTTGAAAGCGCACCAGACCATGACGAAAGACACGCAGCTGCAAGGCTGGATTTCGACGACGCTGCCCGTGGTAGAAGGCCACTTGAGCATGGCCAGCAAAGACTCGGGCATGAAGATGTAAGCGCGAGCTTACTTCGCTACCCGCTTACTTAATTACCAGTATTTTACTTCATGAAATCTTCTCTTGTGCATGCCCTTTGGGCTGCGGCTCTGTTGGTGAGCGCCGCCGGTTGCTCGTCTAAGCCTGACTCGGTAGAGCAGGCGCAGAAAACCAACGAGGCCAAAACTGGTGGCACGCTAGCCGACACTACCGTGACGACGAGCAAAGGCACTGCTAGCACCAGCAGCAAAGCGTACGACTCGGACTTTATGACCAAGGCGGCGAGCGGCGGTATGCTGGAAGTGAAGCTAGGCCAGGAGATAGTGAAGCGCGCTACCACGCCGGAGGCTAAGCAGTTTGCCCAGCAAATGGTAACAGACCACACCAAGGGCAACAACGACCTTAAAGCCCTGGCCGCCAAGAAGAACATCACTTTGCCCGCTACGCTCGGCCAAGAGCAGCAGAAGGTATATGATGACGTGGTGGCCGAGAAAGGCCCGGCGTTAGACCAGCACTATGTGAAGGCCATGATAGCTGACCACCAAGAAGACATCAGGGAGTACCAGGAAGCCGTGACGAAAGCTACGGACCCGCAGATTAAAGGGTACGCCATTCAAAACGTGCCCATGCTGCAAATGCACCTGCAAATGGTGCAGAAGATTCAGCCCGTGGTAGACGCTAAGAAGTAGCGCCAACCCAGGCCAGCCACTGGCCCTACCCCCCTCTTAGAAGCCGCCCCGGAAATTCCGGGGCGGCTTTTTTAGGTTTAGGCGCCTACTTTTAGCGGCAGTTTTATACCTCGGCTTATGAAGCACCACGACACTGCCTTCGACCACCACGACCGCACGGAGTTTCAGTTGGAGCGCCTGATACTGTTTACCGATGCCGTATTTGCCATTGCCATTACGCTGCTGGCCCTTGAGATTAAAATACCTGAATTTGAACACATGCCCACCGACTCGGAAGTGTGGGAGCGGATGCTGGGCTTGATTTCAAAGTTTATTGGCTTCGTGACGGGCTTCGCCGTGATTGCCTTGTACTGGGTAGCGCACCACCGGATTTTTCGGTTTTTGCGCAACTACGACCAGAAGCTGCTGTGGCTCAACTTTCAGTTTCTGCTGTGCATCGTGCTGATGCCGTTCTCATCGGGGCTGTTTAGCTCCTACGCCATCGTGAAGGCGCCGTTCACCATCTACATCATCAATCTGCTGCTGACCGCGCTGGCGCAGGTCCGGCTTTCGCGCTACCTGGCCAACCCGGCCCATCACCTCATTCACCCGGCCGACGCCACGCACCCCGACCTGGACTGGTGGCGTCCGCTGGTGCCTGCCGCCGGCTTTGGCCTGGCGCTGCTGGTGGCGCTGTTCATCCCGAACAATAGCTGGCTGCGTAATCTCACGCCGTTTCTGCTAATGCTAACTATTCCGTTTACAACGCTTTATCAGCGGCGCTACCGGCGCTTGCTGGCGCAGCATATTGTGCACAAAGAGGCCGCGGCGGCGCACTAGCTTTTCCTTTTCCTACCCCCGCTCCGGCGCATGGATGCTTCAGTAGTTGCTCTTATAATCGCCGTTATCCTGGCCATTCGGGTTTGGAATTTGCCCCAGCAGCTCGCGGCCCTGCAAGCCGAGCTGGCCCGCCGCAAAGCCGAGCAGGACAACCTGCACATTGAGCTGGAGCGGCTGCGCAACCAAGTAGCCGGCTTGCGGGAAGCCGGCCTGCGCCCGCTGGTGCCGCCTACCCCCCTGCCCGCGCCCAAGCCAACCGAGCCGAGCCCGGTAGCTACTCCGCGGCCGGCTCTCGCGCCGGTTCCGGCCGCGCCCCCGATGCCTGCACCCGCAGCAGCATTGGGGGCGCCGACTGCCGTGCCGCCTACCCCACCTTGGCAGCCAGCGGCGGTGCTCGAGCCCGCGGGGCCCAGCTGGTGGGAGCGCACGGCGGCCGTATTGCTGGAAAACTGGACGGGTATTCTGGGTGCGGTGGTACTGGTGACGGGGGTAGGGTTTTTGGGAATTTATGGGGCGTTGCGCATGGCGCCGCCGTTTCGGTTTTTGCTAATTTGCGGCTTGGCGGGCGGGGTGCTGGGGGCGCGGCTGGCGCTGCGCAACAAGGAGTTTGCTCAGCAGCTGAATGCTTGGCTGCTGAGCAGCGCGGCGGCCATTTTTCTGTTTGCCTGCGTGGGAGCGGTAAGTATTCCGGGCTTGCGCTGGGCCACGTTCCCTTTCGACTACCTGCTTTTGTTGGCAGGCGTGGGCGCCAACCTTTACCTGGCTTGGCGCGCCAGCCGCCAGGAAGTGGCTACCCTGCACGGCGTGCTGAGCCTGGTGGCGCTGGCGGTGCTGCCGCCCACGGCTACTACGCTCGCCGCGGCAGCGGGCGTCACGGCCTTCAGCATTGCCATCACGTACCGGCAGCGCTGGAAATATCAGCTGCTGCTGAGCATTGCCAGCTTTTTTGCCTTTCACCTGTACTGGCACCAGGAGCTGGCCGCGATTTCGGGCGGGCTGCGGCTGGCGGCCATGGGGCTCGTGCTGCTAGTAGGCGTGGCGGCCGCCGTGGTGCAATACCGCAGTGTGTACGCCCGGCGGCAATTCGACGCGCTGCTGTTTGCGGCCCACGTTTTGAACTGGACCTGCCTGGGTATTAACCTGTTTGTGTACAGCACAGGCTCGGTTTGGAAAACCATTCCGCTGGCGCTGGGCGCGCTGCTCACGTTCTGGGCCGGGCGGCAGGCCAAGCGGCTGGGCATAGGCTGGCTGTTCCAGACCGACACCATTATCTCGCTAATTCTGGCGCTGGCCACGGCGCTTTCGCTGCAAGGCTGGCACGCCACGCCCACGGTCATCCTGCTGTTTATGCTGCTAAAGTCGCTGCTCATTGCCCTGATAATGGCACGGCAGGGCGAGGCGCTCGTGTACCGCGTAGCGCTGGCGGGCGCTAGCCTGGTGGCGATGGGCCTGCTGCTGGTGGCGGGGGGTAGGGCCG
>CALMOO010000736.1 GCA_937871705.1 uncultured Hymenobacter sp. | reverse complement strand
CGTCATGCCCAGGCCGCCGCCGATGGCCACGTTGAAGCCCAGCAACTCGCCGTTTTCCTCAATTGCAATCAGCCCGATGTCGTTCGAGAAGATGTCTGAGTCGTTGTAGGGGGGTAGGGCCAGCGCGATTTTAAACTTGCGCGGCAAGTACGTGTGGCCGTAAATTGGCTCGTCGTCCACGGCCTCGGTAGTTTCCTGCAAGCTGCCGTCGAGCCAGATTTCGCGGTAGGCCGTGGTGCGCGGCGTGAGGTGCGCGCTAATGGTTTTGGCCAGGTCGTACACCTCTTCGTGCACCGGTGACTCGTGCGGGTTGGTGTTGCACATCACGTTGCGGTTCACGTCGCCGCACCCCGCAATGCTGTCCATCTGCACCTCGTTAAAACCCTGAATGGCCGCCGGCAGGTTGCGCTTCAGCACGCCGTGCAGCTGGAAGGTCTGGCGTGTGGTCAGCTTCATGGTGCCGTTGCCGTAGGCATCGGACAGCGCATCCAGGCGCTGCCACTGCGCTGCCGAAGCCACGCCACCGGGCACGCGCACCCGAATCATAAACGAGAACAGCGGCTCCAGCTTCTGGCGCTTGCGCTCGCTGTCGAGGTCGCGGTCGGTCTGCTGGTACGAGCCGTGAAACTTGATGAGGTGCGTATCGTCGGGGTTCAGAGCGCCCGTCAGGCGGTTAGCAAGGCTATCGACTAGCGTACCGCGCAAGTAGCGGCTGGCGATTTTAACGTGCTCAACTTCAGAGAGCTTAGGGGGGGTAGGGGCGATATCGGGCATGAGAAGTAAAGCAGATTGATTTTCTAGGAAATAGCGAGTAGCTAGTGCAGCACGGTATTGTCAAACGTCAACGTCACGTAATACAATCCCCCAATCGTGGGGCCGGCAGCATATTGGTAGTAGCGCTTGTTGGTTAAGTCGGTAGCGCCCAGTTTAATAGTCGTTTTCAACGTCGGCACGCGCAGGTTCACTTGGGCATCGAGGGTAGCGAAGGCGGGCACCTGGCCGTTAGCCAAGGGGCTTTCCCAGTAAAAGGAGTTCTGCCAGTGGTAGACAATGTTGAAGCCCAGGTTGCGTGCGATTTCGCGGTTGCCGAACGACGCGCTGCCGGCCCACTTCGGCGTGTTGAAGCCCGTGACAAACACATCTGCTTCCTGGTTTTTAGAAAGGGCGTTGTAGTTGACGTTGCCGCCCACCGTGTATTTCTGGAAGAAGTTGTAAGTCAGGCCCAACGTCGAGCCGTAGCTGTGGTAGTCTTGGCGCGAGTTGGTGTACACGCGGTAGCGGTCCTGGCGGGCGTCGCGGTTGGTGCGCAGGGCGGCCAGCGCAGCAGCATCGGAGCCAACCTGCACCTGGTTGCCATTGGCATCTTTGGGCACGCTCACTTCTACCTGGCCCAGGAAGCCCGAGTAAATATTATAGTACGCGTCGGCGTCGATGGATAAGCGGTTGTCGAACAGTACACTGCGATAGCCGACCTCGTAGGCGTTGATTTGCTCGGGTTGCTCGGTGGGCAAATTGGCCACTTGCAGCAGGCTGCTGTTTTGGGGCAGCACGGCGGCCTGGGCGGCGGTGGTGCCGTTGTTGGCGGCCACGTAGGCATTCACGGCCGCATTAAACTTGTCGATGCTGGTGCGGGTGTACGAGTTCTGCAAGTAGTTCAGGCCCTCGTTCACGCGGGCTAGGCCGCCCACGCGGCGCACGTTGCCGTTGTTCACGAACGAGAGCGCCTCGAACAGCGACGGGAAGCGCCAGCCATTCTGGTACGAAGCCCGGAAATTGTGCTTCTCGGCTACCGTGTACACGGCCGCCAGGCGCGGGTTCACCTTGGCCGTAAACTCGGGGTTGTAGTCCACGCGCAGCGAGCCGGTCACCTTCAGCTTATCCTCGAAGAACAGCTTGCTGGCCTGCGCAAAAGCCCCGAACTTCTTGTAATACACGTAGCTACCACCAGACTGATTACGCTCGGCCAGCGGCAGGCTGAAGTCCACAAAGTTGTTGCCATCCGGAATAATCTGGTACACGCGAGCGTCGGCGCCCACCAGCACATCCGCAAATTTTATTCGCTGGCCCAGGTTCCAAACGCCCTCGGTGTGGTAGGTGCGGCTGCGCTGCGTCAGGGCCGCGCCGCCCGGTATAGGCGCGCCCTTCACATTCACGCCGCTATCCCAGTTGTTAGTTTTAATAATCTGAGCTTTCAGGTTGTTGAAGGCCTCGGTGCCCGGCTCGGGGCGGCCGGCTACCATGGCATCGCCTAGGCTGGCGCCTGCCTTCAGCTGGCTTTGCAGCGCGGTCGAAAACTTGCCGCCCCACACCGCATTCGAGCCATTCTGCAAGTCCAAATTAAGGGCCAATGGATTGAGATTGTACGAGTTGCCGGTGTTTTCAATGAGTGTATAAGCCCGCAGCACAAAGTCGCTGCCTTTTAGCTCCAGCTTGTGGTTTTGCACCGTCACGCCGTCGAGCTGAATCTTGTTGCCGCGCTGAAACACGCCATCCATTAGCCCGAAGCGGTAGCCGTAGCTCAGCTCCAGGTTGTCGGTCAGCTTGTAGTGAATACTGGCGTCGGCCTTGATGTTGCGCACAATCGGGTGCACCAAATCCTTCTCATAGTAGCCCGTGCGCGTTACCGTAAATGTCTGATTTTTACCCTGGTAAGGGATAGTAACTGAAAGCGACGAGTTGGTGTCGTCGCCGTAGCGGTTCCACAAGTCGGCGGCGGGGTTATAGGCGCCCGACAGTTCGGGAAAAGCCGGGTTGGCCGTCGAGCCCGGCTGCGGGTTCTGGTCGATTTGGGTATTCGAGAGCCAGTCGGTGCCGCGCAGGTAGTCGAGGTTCACCTTATAAGCCCAGCGCCCTTGGCCGAACGACTGCGCCCAGCGCACGGCCGTCTCATCGAGCACGCTCGCACTGCGGCCGGTGCCGCCCACGTGGTTCACGCCCACCTTCTGGTACACGCTCAGGCCCTGGTAGGTAAATGGGCTTTTGGTGGTGAGGTTCGCCAGGCCATTGATGGCATTCATACCATAGAGCGCCGAGGCCGCGCCGGGCGTGATTTCCACGCTGGCAATGTCCAGCTCGGTCGGCCCGATGGCGTTGCCCAGCGGCACGCCCAGGGTAGCGGCCTGCATGTCCACGCCATCCACGAGCTGCATGAAGCGGAAGTTGTTGGGGATATTAAATCCCCTGGTATTCGGCACTTTAAAAGTGAGGCTGCTAGTGAGCATCTGCACGCCCTTCACGCTTTCGAGCGCATCGTAGAAGCTCGGCGCGGGCGTTTCCTTGATGGCTCGAATGTCCAGCTTCTCAATCGCCACCGGCGACCTCAACCGGCTTTCCTCTACCCGCGACGCCGACACCACCACTTCGTTGGTGAGCACATCGCGCGATTCGAGTACCACCGAAATCGGCTGGCTGCCGCTGGCAATTTCTAGCTCCTGCGTGTCGTGGCCGATGGCGTTAAACACCAAAATAAAGGGGTAGCGCAGCTTAGCCTTCAGGGCAAATTTGCCGTCGGCGGCGCTCTGCGTGCCCACGCTGGCGCCCTTCACGCTCACGCTCACCCCGGGCAAGAGCTCCTGGGTGCCTTTTTCGCGCACTACGCCACTAATGGCAATCAATTCGGTTTGGGCAAAAGCGGCCGAGATGCTGGCGAGCAGCAACATCAGCAGCAAAATAAGCGAGGGGTAGTAAGGCTTCATTCTAAAAATAACTTGCGTGCAATGAGTTGATTAAGCAGTCCTGCGGGGCGCAGGGGGGTAGGGGCTCGTGGGTGCGGCAAGCACCCTAATGAGCCGAAGGCAGCTTCAACAACAGCACCCAGCCAGGCTGGAAAGGGCAAGAATTTTTAGGCAGAAGTGAGATTTCATGAGCGAGTTTGTCTCCGGGTAAGGAGCTGGTTAACTGTGTTGTTGAGCGGATTATTTAATACACATCTTCCAGATACCGGCGCTGCTTTTTCAAGTTGCGCACATAAGCGGTGGCATCTTCGGCCGACAGGCCAGCTTCGCGTTGCACCACTTGCGTAAGCGCCGTTTGCACGGCGCCGCCGAGGCGAATTTTATCGCCGCACACGTAGAGCTGCGCCCCGTTTTCGAGCCAGCCAAACACGTCGCGGCTGTTTTCGAGCAGGCGGTCCTGCACGTAAACCTTTTCGGCCTGGTCGCGCGAGAAGGCCACATCGAGCTTGGCCAAGCCACCTTTCTTGAGGTACTGCTGCCACTCGGCCTGATACAGGAAGTCGGTGGTAAAGTGTGGGTTGCCAAACAGCAGCCAGTTGCGGCCCGTAGCGCCCAATTCCACCCGCTCCTCCACGAAGGCGCGAAAAGGCGCAATGCCCGTGCCTGCGCCTATCATGATAGCATCAGTGCCAGCAGCTTGAGGCAGCTTGAAATATTCGTTGCGCTCCACAAACACGCGCACCTCCTGGCCCACCTCGGCGCGGTCGGCCAAAAAGGATGAGCACACGCCGTGCTTGCGCCGGCCAAAGGCTTCGTAGCGCACGGCGCCCACCGTAAGGTGCACCTCCTCGGGGTGCGCCAACAAGCTGCTGGCGATGGAGTAAGCGCGGGTGGGTAGGGGCCGCAGCGTATCGGCCAGCGCCTGCGCCGTGAGCTGCTCGGCCGGAAACTCAGCCAGCAAATCGGCCACGTCGCGGCCATACAGGTAGGGCTGCAAGCGCGCCGTGTCGGCCAGCAAGCCGTGCAGCTCGGCGTGGGGCGCCAGGGTAGCGTAGCGTTCCAGCACGTCGCGCGTGAGCACCGTTAGCTCGCGGCGGCTGGCCAGGGCGGCGGCCAGCGGCAGGCTTTCGCCGCCCACTTGCACGGGGGTAGTGTCGCTGAGGCGGGCGGCGCGCAGCACTTCTTCCACCAGCGGCTCGCGGTTGAGGGGCACCACGGCCAACGCATCGCCCGGCGCATAAAGCAAGCCCGAGCCAGCGAGGTCTAGCTCAATATGATACGTCTCCTTGTCCGAGCCGCGGCCGTTCAGCTGAATACTTTCCAGCACCCGCGCTTTCCAGGGGTTGGCGTGGGTGTATTCAACGGCTGGTGCCACCGAGGCGCCGAGGCTAGCGCTACTCGCAGCATCCGCCGTAGCGGGCGCCGCCCCGGCGGCTCCCACTAATTTGTTCAGCACCGCCTCTATCCACTCGGTAGCGGGGGCCTTGTAGGCCACGTCGGCATCTACGCGGTCGACCAGGCGAGTGCCGCCCAGCTCAGCCAGCTTTTGGTCAAATTCCTTACCCGTCTGGCAGTATTGCAGGTAGCTCTTATCGCCCAAAGCCAGCACGGAGAAGTGCAGCTTGGGCAGCTTCGGCGCGCGTGGGCCATTGATGAACTTGTGCAAATCCTCGGCGGCCATGGGCGGCTCGCCCTCGCCGTGCGTACTCACAATTACGAGCAGGTTTTGCTCCTGCGCCAGCTGCCGAGTGGGGTAGTCGTTCATGTCGCGCACCTCGGCCGTGAGGCCGCGGGTAGCGGCGGCGGCCGCCGCCTGCTCGGCTATTTTCTTGCCATTGCCAGTGTGCGAGCCGTAGAGAATGGTCAGCTTTTCGGCTGGCGCAGCGGCCAGAGCCGCAGCTGGCGCTGTTGCTGCCCCGCTGCCTGCGCTCGTAGCCTGCCCATAGAAATAGCCACTCAGCCACACCAACTGTTGCGGCGAAAGGCCGGCGGTAAGTTGTTGCAAAGCCGCTTCATCAAAGCCGGCCGGGAGGGTAGGAAACATAAAATAGTTGGTGCTTAGTCGCGGTTTGTCAGTGTGAGCC
>CALMOO010000735.1 GCA_937871705.1 uncultured Hymenobacter sp. | reverse complement strand
ACTGCGCCCCGCCGGCCATGGTCGATTTCACGACCCACACGCTGCTGGCTGGCAAAACCAAGACGGCCACCGGCACCCACGTGCTATCGCAGCAAGTGGTGCAAACCTGCGCCGGCTACACCTATACCGTGAAGCTGGAAGCTATTAGTAGTCAAAAAGTTGGCAGCGTGGTATATTACGTGGTAGTGCCCAAGATTTCGGCTACGGCCAAAGTCGCTTTTGACGTGCAACTGCCGCCACAAGCAGCGGCTAGTGCGCAAAAAACGTCGGAGCTGTAGCGCCAAGTGGGTGCGCTAAGTCTGGCCATCGTCGTGCACGCCCAGGGAGTGGCGGCTAACGCAGAGCAGTGCCCGCCGTCGGACAATTTGTAACGAAAAAGAGAAGGGATTTTAGCAGTTGCCAAAATCCCTTCTCTTTTTCGTTACAAATTGTCCGGCCCGCGTCTCCCCTGGAGAGGGGGGTAGGGGAAAGTGCAGCCGTTAGGGCTGTTTGCCTACCTCTCCCAGTAGCTCCTTCACGGCTGTATCCAGCTGCACATCGTGCTCGGTGTAGCTTTCGCCGACGGGCCGCGTCACGGGCACATCCACGGGGCGGGGGTTCATTTCCATCACCTTGCCATCGCGGGTCGAGCGGATGGTGCTGGTGGGCAGGCGCAGCGTCGAGCCGTCGAGCAGGGTAGTGCCGGAGGTGAAGATAATCCAGCCGCCGGTAGGCTCACCCACAATTTTACCCAGCTTCGAAGCCCGGTAACCTTCGCTAAAGTCTTCGGCATCAGAGAGGGAGTGCTGGTTGGTGACGAGCACCGTGGGCAGCTCCAGGCTGCGCTGGCCCAGCGCGCTGCGGGCGGCGTGAACGCGGCTGCGGCACCGGCGCCGCGCTGCGGGCAGGCACGGGGGTAGGCGTGCCGCGGTCGGCCATGGTGAGGTAGCTGCGGCGCGCCAGCACGTCGATGGCGTACACGTTCACGAAGCCGCCGTTGTTGTTGCGCACGTCCACTACCACGCCTTCACGGCTCATGTTCTCGGCGTCGAGGTCAAGGTAAAGCTGCGAGAGCGAGGCGGCCGACATGTCGAACATGTGCACGTAGCCGAGCTTGCCGCCGCTGGCCTTGGCCACGTAGGCGCGGCGCTCCTCCACCCACTGGCGGTAGTCGAGGGCCTTTTCGGTGTCGCGGCTCAGGGGGCGCACCACCACGTCGCGCTCCTTATTGTCGCTGGCCACGCGCAGCGCCGTGCGGCGGCCCACCTTGTATTGCAGCAACTCGTCGAGGTTGGTCGAGCCCGTAATCGGGTGGCCATCTACGGCCAGCAGCACGTCGCCGGGCTTGAGGCCGGCCAGCGCGCCGGCGCCCAGCGGCAGCACCGTCGTGATGCGCAAGCGGCCGTGCTGCTCGTACTCCGCAGGGTCGAAGCGTAGGCCCAGGCGGCCCGTGGCCGGCGCCACCGTGCCACTGGCTGCCGCCGCCGGCCCCATGCCCGAGTGCGAGGCGTTCAACTCACCAATCATCAAATTGGTGAGGCGGCGTGCCTCGTCGGGGGTGCGAGCGCCGGCGATGTAGGGTGCGAATTGGTCGTGCTGGGCGGGCCAGTTGGTGCCGTTGAAGGTCTTGTCGTTGAAGAAGTCGCGTAGGTAGGCCCAGGCTTCGTCAAAGACTACCATTTTCTCTTGCTCGAAGTCAACGTCCAGTTCGGCGGCCACGGCCACGCTGCGCGGCGTGCCCTTGCCGGCCTCCACCGGCACCACCTGAATGCCTTGGTCGAGGAAATACACCTCCTTGCTGTCGGGCGAAAACTGCGCCTCACGCTTGGCGCCCGCCGTAGAGGTAAGCTGCCGGGCGGTGGCGGGCTCCTTGCTCAGCTCATCGAGCGGGTAGATGTATAAGTTGGTTTGGCTGAGCACACTGCCCGTGAGCAGCAGCCACTTGCCATCGGGGCTAATGGTTTGGGCGCGCACGTCTATACCCACCGGCACCAAACTCAGGCGACGGCGAATGTCGTCGAAATTAATCTGCACCGGCGGCTTGGCGGCCACGACCGTGGCGGCCGAATCTATCGCACCCTTCTTGCCCTTGCGCGACTTACTCAGCTTGCCCGCCACGCGCGCTTTGGCGCGGGCCGAGTCGGCGGCGGCTACCGGCAGGGCGGCCGGCGTGGAGGGGGTAGGCGGCTTGGCAGGCGGCGCCTGGTTTTTATCGGGCGCTACGGGCCCCGGCGTTGTTTCCTTAAACAAGTCGCGGAATTGGTCTTCGCGGAAGCGCGGCGTGCGCAGCTGCAAATCGATGCGCGCCACCTCGGCATCTTCGGTGCGCTGGCCGGTGTCAAAGAGCAAGTATTTGCCGTCGGGGCTCCACGAAACGGTGTTGCTGTTCGAGTTAGCCAAAAAGCTCAGGGGCTGCGACGGGCCGCCGGCCGTGGGCACCACCAGCACATTGGTGAAGCCCCGGCCGCCGCGCGGCGTGTAGGCTATCCAGCGCCCATCGGGCGACCACACAAACGAGCGCTCCGCCGACAGGGGCGGCCGGTCGAGGCGCCCGGTGCCCAGCACGCGCTCCTGGTTTTTGGCCACGTCGAGCACGCGCAGCTCTTTGGCATCGCGCTCAAAGGCCAGCAATTTCCCATCGGGCGAGAAGCGCGGCGACGCGTCGTTGGTGGCCGCGTTGGTCAGGCGGGTTTCTTTGCCGGTGGCAAACGTGTAGCTGTACAAGTGCTTGGCGCCGTCGCGGGCCGACACGTACACCAGCCGCCGGCTGTCGGGCGCCCAGGCCAGGTCGCTTTCGGCGGCGGTGGTCACCGAGAGGCGGGTCGCGTCGCCGCCATCAGCGGCCGAAGCCGCAAACACCTCGCCGTGCACAACGAAGGCCACCTTCTTGCCATCGGGCGAGAGCGCCAGCTCCTGCAGGCGGTCGGTAAAACGCTGCCGCTCGATGGTGGGGCTGGCCGGCGCGCCCCGCCGCCTGATGGCCACCTGCTTCGCCTGCCCATTTTGGGTATCTAGC
Source organism: uncultured Hymenobacter sp. (assembly GCA_937871705.1). Classification (GTDB taxonomy): domain Bacteria; phylum Bacteroidota; class Bacteroidia; order Cytophagales; family Hymenobacteraceae; genus Hymenobacter. The sequence continues at coordinate 6,113 of CALMOO010000735.1, read as the reverse complement.
GTCCAAATGTTGAAATCGCGCTCAAACACCAGCAGCTTGCCATCGTACGAAATGCTGGGCCACAGCACCCTACCCCCCTTAAAATTGGTAACCTGCTGCGGGGCGCTCTTCGTCAGCCCAATGGTCCAGATATTTTCGGGCCCGCCCTGGTCAGAGGTGAAGAACAGCTTTTGGCCGCCTACCCCCCACATCGGCCACAAGGCCTTCGAGCCGCCGCTGGTGAGGCCCGTGTACGTAGGCCCGTTTTTACCTTCCTGCCGCAGCCAGATTTCCGACTCGTCGAGGTGGCTGTGGCCGTGGCGCCACCACTGCGCCGAGGCAATGCCGCGGGCACTGAAGGCCAGCGTACGGCCATCGGGGCTGGGCGCGGCGAAAAACTCGTTGGCGTAGCGGTCGGCCGACACGGCGGTGGGCGTGCCGCCGCCCACCGGCACGCGGTAGATGTCGTTCATACCCGCGATGTCGCGGCTCGTGGATGAATAATAGAGGTACTTACCATCGGCCGACCAGTTATCAAGCTGGTCCAGGCCGTCATCAAACGTGAGCCGCTTCAGCTCGCCCGACTCAAAGTTCAGCAGGTAAATATCGCCGTTGCCGCTGCGCGTCGAAACGAAGGCCAGCGACTTGCCATCGGGCGCGTAGAGGGGGCGGCTTTCGGTGGCGGGGTGCGCCACTAGCAGCCGGGCCTCGCCGCCGGCCGCTGGCACCGTCCAGATATCCCCACCTGATACAAAGGCGATTTCCTGCCGGTCGGGCGACACGCTGGGCTCCGAGAAGTAGGGTAGGGCGGCGGGCGGTGCCGCCTGCGCCGCCAGGGGCAGCAACGCACCCAGCAACGCCAGGCGCGCCGGCGCAGAAGTAAAAACGGGCATGTTATGTCGTAAAAAGTCTAGCAATAATGCAAGGTAGAAGCCGCCCGCCCAATCGTTGCATATAAGCCATCAGCTAATTCCCTACCCCCCTTTATTGCCCAAAAAAGCCCTGACCTACCAGAGGCCAGGGCTTCTTAAAAAGCTGACAGCTAAAACACGCTATAGCTTCTGGAAGCGGTCGGTGTAGGTCTGCTTGGCGCCCACCACTTGAATGAGGTACAAGCCATTGCCTAGGCCGGCCACGCGCTGGTTGAGCTGTTGGTTGAGCTGCTCCACCGAGCCCGTGCCGCGCAGCACCAGGCGGCCATCGAGGCTGTGCACTTGCAGGCTCAGGTTCGAGCCGGTTTCGGGCACCTCAAAGCGCACAGTGTTATTCACCGGGTTGGGGTAGAGGCCCAGGCTCAGGGCGCGGCTGGCCGTGGTGGCCAGCGCGCTGTTGGCAAACGAGTAGCGCGTCAGCACGGGGTAGTGGTCGGAGGTGGTGCTGCCGTAATTGGCGATGGTGCTCGTGATGCCGGTCTGCACCTCGGCCGTGCCGGGGAGGTAGTAGCTGTAAAACGACTTCGAGTCTACTACGTGGTCAATCACGTCGTTGTACGACACCGTCGATTTTTTGCCCGTCAAGCTCAGCTCTTGCAGCGTGGGCGAGGAGTAGTTGGCGGCATCGGTGGTGAAGGCGCTGTACGAGGTAGTAGCAGGCGAAACGCCGGCCGTAATAGTCTGGTCGAGGTCATCGTTGAAGTCGCCCAGCACCACAAAGTCTTTGCCCGCGTAATCGGCATCCAGCTTGGCTTTTAGCTCGTCGGCGGCGCTCTTGCGGCGGGCGTAGGAGGTGAGTACCGGGTCGGTATTAGCCTTGGCGTGAATGGCCACGAAGGTGACGGGCTTGGTCACGCCGTTTAGCGTCACGTTGGCTTGCATCACGAACGGAAACCGGCCCGACGACCAGTACGTGTAGTCGGCGGCATTGTCGGCCTGCCGCGAGCGGAAGAACGACGAGAACTGCGGATTGGTGACCACGCTGGTGCGGTACACAAAAGCTAGCTTTTGGGTGAGCGTGTAGTCGGCATCGGCCTTGTCGTCGGCGTTCGAGCCGAAGTCCGAGATACGGTAAGCGTAGCCGGGCATGGAGGCCACAAGCGTGCGCAGGCGCACGGTATCCACTACTTCCAACAAGGCATACACGTCAGCGTTGAGGCCCTTGATAACGGTGCTGGCGTTGGTGAATTGCAGGTCTTTATTGTCGGGGCCAAAGCCAGCAGCCGACGAGCCAAACCACTCCATGTTCCAGTTCACCAGCTCCAGCGTGTTGGCCACATCGTAGGTGTTGCCGCTCAGCGTCACTACTTTCGAGGTGGCGCCAGTGGTAGCTACCGTGGCCGTAGCCGAGTAGGTGGTCGAGGCTGCCGTAGGCTGAAAGCGCACTTGCACCGGCACCGTTTTGTCAGATGCCTCGGTCGGGGTGTAAGTAAGCGAATTGCTGAATGCCGCGCCGTCCTTCGAAAGCTGAAACGCCGCGTTCGACGAAGTCACCGTCAGGTCGCTGGTGAGGCTGGTAGCCGTCACATTCATCGTTTGCACGGTCGTCGTGCTCACGGCGTGGTAACCAAAACCCAGGCTCTGCACACTAACGCGCAGGGCGGGTGGCGCAGGGGTAGCGGAGTTGGTCAGCACTACATCGTCGAGGGTCCAGCGGGCGCCGTCATCGGTGGAGGAATTATACACGAAGGCCACGTACACACCCGCCTGTTTGTAGGGGCTCAGGTCCACGTTCGCAGTCTGGGTCCAAGTGTCGGTGCCGGGGGTAGGGAAGGCGGCGTTCAGGTCGGTCCAGGTAACGCCGGTAGCCAAGGGGCTGCCTGTGCCCGAGTAGTTAGTCGATACCAGCAAGCGCAGCGGCGCGCCCGTAAAGGCCGCGCGGCTCCAGAACGACAGCAGGGGGTAGGTGGTCGTGCCCAGCGCCAGCGCCGGCGAAATCAACCAGTCTTCGTTGGTATTGTTGATGGTGGCAAAGCCATTCATCTGCACAGCAGATGGGTAGGCCGCCGTGCCAGTGGGCGCATTAGGGTCGTGGCCAAAGGTGGTGCAGGCCCAGGTTTGGGCGCCGGTCACGCTGAACTGGGTCCAGCCATCCGACAGGTTCGTGTTGCTTACGCAGCCATCGAAGCTATACACCGTCTGCGTTGGGTCGGTGCCTGTGCCGGTCAGCCCAATGGTGCGCGTAGTGGCGCCCGTGCTCGTAATCGTTACTGCGCCCGTAGCTGGCCCACTCACTACCCCCAGGGTAGTAGGGGTAAACTGCACGTACACCGTTTTGGCGCTGGCCAGGTCGGCAGCCGTGTACGTGACCGAAGTGCCAAACGTGGTGCCATCTTTCGACAGCGCAAAAGGCGCAGCCGTAGTCAGGGTAGCCCCATCGGTCAGGTTGGTGCCCGAGAGCGAAAAAGTCTGGTTGGCCGAAGGCGTATTGATGGCTTGCTTGCCAAAAGCCAGGGTAGCTGGGGTAGCGAGCAGCAAGGGCGCATTCGGCGTGTCCGTCCAGCTCAGCGAGAAGTCATCGATGGCCGAAGAAGGGCGGTTGCCCGCCGCCGTGCTGGTCGTAGCCGTCAGGGTAACTATGCGTACCCAAACCGGGCCGGTTACATCGTTGAGGGCCGAGCCGAAGTTGACGCTAACCGTATTGTTAGAGAAAACCGGCCCAGTGGTGGCCGTTGAGCCTATCTGCGTAAAGGTCGATGGCGTGGTACCTACGCCGTAGTCAACTCGCCAGGTAGCCGTGCGCGTGCCCGTGCTGTCGAGCGATTGCAACTTGAAACTGAGCGCAAAGTCTCGCTTATTCAACGTGTTGGCAATGGCAAAGGCAAAAGCTGCGCCTGGGTCGGTGCCGCCTACTTGGCGCACGCCTAGTGCCCGGTTGGGCGCCGCCGCCTGCGCCGCTGCCGTAGCCCCGCTGTGGAGCCCCGTTGCGGAGGCAAAGTTCTTAAAGCCGCCACTCGTTGCAGTCCACAAGGTGGTAGCACCGGGGGTAAGGATGGGGGTAGCAGCCGTGCCCAGGCTCGTAGCCGTGGCAGCCGTGTACACACTAAAGCCCGTGGGCAACCCACTAGTCAGGTTATCAAAGTTTTGAGTGTATGGGCTGGTTGTGAGCGTAGCCTGCGCTTGCGCCTGCGTTGCTGCCAAAGACAGTAAGCCAGCAAGCCCGAGAAGTAAAGTTTTCCGCATCAGATAAAGGAAGAGAAATGGGTAGTAAACGGAGGGCAAAATTACCTGCTACCATAGTACCCAAAGTTAAGCCAAGGTTGCTAAATAGTCCAATCAGTAAGAGTGGCCTGTTTTGCCTGTAAAACAGCAATTTATGCAGCTTGGAAGCTCGTTCTTGATACTGGTATGAGCAAGAAGCTTACTGCAATAATGCCATTTATTAGACTAGTTTGTGATAGCTTGTTTGCTCTGCATGCAAAAGCTAATCAAGTAGTTATAGACTATCGCGTGTGTCTTTCAGTGCAGGAGTAATCATCGAATAAGCTAGGTTGGCGATGCGGTTGTTCTAAAATTATCTTTCTTATCTGCCTGATGCTCAAAGTGGTGAAAAAGGCCAGCTCCGGCAGTCTGCCAATTATGCTAGGCTGTGCGCTGGCAGAGGGTAGCTTTACTTTCTACTTCGGAATAAAGTAGTAGGCGTGCCTACTTTATTTCGACAAAAACACAATATCTTTATTCCTCCTTTCTCACCCAGTTCTCTCAGTTATGCAGGCAAAATCTTTACTCCTCGTGGGGGGCACGCTCTTGGCGGCCACATCGAGCGCCCTCGCGAGCGGTTTCCAAGTAGGCCTATCAGGCCAAAAAAACAACGGCATGGGCGCCACCGGCACCGGCCTCTACCTCGACCAAGCGGCGCAATTCTATAATCCGGGCTCGTTTGTCTTTGTGCAGGGCAACGGCATCCAGGGTGGTTTCAACGTGGCTATTCCGCGCATCTCCTTCCGGGCTGAGGGGGGGGGTAGCCAGGAAAACCTGCAAAACAAGAACGTCTTTCCCTTCAACGGCTACGCGGGCTTTGGCAAAGACAATAAGTGGAAGCTGGGCCTGGGCGTGTACACGCCTTTTGGCAGCGAGCTGCACTATGCCCAGGGCTGGACGGGCCGTTATGCCCTCACCGACATTAACCTGCGCTCGGTCTATGCCCAGGCCACGGCTTCGGTCGCCATCACGCCGCAGGTGGGGGTAGGGGTAGGGCTGGTGATGCTGGCCTACGGCGACGTGGACTTGCAGCGCGATATCCCGGTGCAGTCGCAGGCTGGGGGGGCGCCCTTTCATGCGCAGCTCACGGGCAAGGCCGAACACAAATTTGGCCTTAATGCAGGCGTCATGTTCAAGCCCAGCGAGAAGCTGAGCGTGGGCCTGAGCTACCGCTCGGCCATCAATGCCCACGTGAACGGCGGCGACGTGACTCTCTCTAACACGCCGGCCTCGGTAGCCGGCCTGTTCACGGCCAAGAACTTCGACGTGACCCTGCCGCTGCCCGACGTCTACAGCTTCGGCATCGGGGTGCGGCCCAACGACAAGCTGACCATCGCCTTCGACGCGAACTTGGTGGGCTGGAGCCGCTACCGCACGCTCGATTTCACCTACTCGGGCGGTGTGCTGGGCGGCGCTACGTCGTCTACCTCCAAGCGCCAGTACGAAGACGCGCTGGCCTTTCGCGCTGGTGCGCAGTACAAGGTGACGGACAACTTCACGGTGCGGGCCGGCACGTTCTACGATTTCTCGACGGTGCGCAATGGCTTCGTAACGCCCGAAACCCCCGATGCTGACCGCATTGGCGCTACCGCGGGCTTTACCTACACCTTCGGCCAGCGCTTCGGCATCGACGGCTCGTTCCTGTTCGAGGACTTCATGAAGCGCAGCCAAAGCCAGAGCGACCTCGTCAGCCTTGGCACCACCGACCGCGTGGCCGGCACCTACAAGACGACCATCAGCGTGCCCGGCGTGGGGCTGTTCGTTAAATTCTAATTCTGGCCTTTTTCCTACCCATGACGACTTTATCCTCTTTCCGTAAGAATTCCCGGCCCGCGCTGGCCGTGCTAAGCCTGGGCCTTGGGCTGGCCGGCTGCCAAGCCAACATCGACGCGCCCACTGCCAGCCCCGGCTCGCTCGACTTTACGAGCTACGTGTCCGTGGGTAACTCACTCACTTCGGGCTACAGCGACGGCGGTCTCTACAACGAGGCGCAGGCTACGT
>CALMOO010000734.1:6635-12552 GCA_937871705.1 uncultured Hymenobacter sp. | reverse complement strand
GCCGTGAGCACGGCGGCGCTGCGGCGGCAGCTGATGCTGCTCAAAGACATGGGCTGCAACGCCGTTCGAACCTCGCACAACATGCCGGCGCCGGAGCTGGTGAGCCTTTGCGACGAGCTAGGAATAATGCTGATGGTAGAGTCGTTTGACGAGTGGAAAACGCCTAAGGTGAAAAACGGCTACAGCCAATACTTTGATGAATGGAGCGAGAAGGACCTGGTCAATATGGTTCACCGTGACCGCAATCACCCATCGGTAATTATGTGGAGCATCGGCAACGAGGTGCCCGACCAGAGCGCGCCCAGCGGCAACCGCATTGCCAAGCGCCTGCAAGACATTGTGCACCGCGAAGACCCTACCCGCCCCGTCACGGCCGGCATGGACCGCTTCGACGATGATTTCAAGAACAACTTTGCGGCGGTGCTCGACATTCCGGGCTTCAACTACAAGCCGCACCGCTACCCTGAGGCCATGGGCAAGCTGCCGCAGGGCTTCCTGCTGGGCTCAGAAACGGCCTCGACAGTGAGCTCGCGGGGCGAGTATATGTTTCCGGTAGTGCAGGGCAAGGATAGGAAATATCCGAACAATCAGTCGTCGTCGTACGACCTGGAAGCGTGCAACTGGTCGCAGATTCCGGATGAGGAGTTTGCGGCGCAAGACGACTTGCCTTACACGCTGGGCGAGTTTGTGTGGACTGGCTTCGACTACCTCGGCGAGCCTACCCCCTACGATGAGAAGTGGCCCTCGCACAGCTCTTATTTCGGCATGCTAGACCTAGCGGGCCAGCCCAAAGACCGGTATTATCTCTATCGCTCGCGCTGGAACACCGCCTCCCCTACCCTGCACTTGCTGCCGCACTGGACGTGGCCCGGCCGCGAAGGCCAGCCCACGCCGGTGTACTGCTACACCAATTACCCGTCGGCCGAGTTATTTGTGAACGGCAAAAGCCAGGGCCGCCAAACCAAAGGCCCTTCGGACAAGCCGCAGACGCGCTACCGCCTGATGTGGAATGACGTGGTATACGCCCCCGGCACGCTCAAAGTGGTGGCCTACGACGCCCAAGGCAAGCAAGTAGCCACCGAAGAAGTGCACACGGCGGGCAAGCCTCACCACATAAAGCTCGTAGCCGACCGCACTAGCTTAGCGGCCGATGGCCAAGACCAATCCTTCATCACAGCTCGCGTGGAAGACGCCCAAGGCAACCTTTGCCCCGATGCTACCGAGCAACTGCGCTTCACGGTGAGCGGTGCGGGCCGCTTCCGCGCCATCGGTAACGGCGACGCGACCAACCTAGAGTCGTTTCAGCAGCCGCAGATGCACGTGTTTCATGGGCAGCTCGTGGCTATTGTGCAGGCTGGCGAGAAAGGTGGCGCTACGCAGGTAAAGGCGTCGGCTAAGGGGCTGAAAGATGGAACGCTTCAGCTGACGATGGGTAAGTAGCCCATTAATAATAAAAGCGAACGTCATGCTTCGGCAAGCTCAGCATGACGTTCGCTTTTGTCGTTCGTTTTTCTACTCCCTACCCCCCCGTTGGCGCACGGCCTCGAACGTGAGCACGGCGGCGGCTACGCTCACATTGAGCGAATCGAGCACACCGCGCATGGGGATGATAACCGTTTCGTCGCAGGCCTCGCGGGTGGCGGCGGTGAGGCCGTCGGCTTCGGTGCCGAGCACCAGGGCGGTGGGGCCGCTGAAGTTGGTGGCGGTGTAGTCCTTAGCGTTGTCGGCCAGGGCAGCGGCGAAGGTGCGGATGCCTTTCTCCTTTAAAAAGGCTAGCACTTCGGGCATAGGCGCGGCTACGGTGGGCACGGTGAAGATGCCGCCCAAGCTGGCCCGGATGACGTTGGGATTGTAGAGGTCGGTGCGCGGGTCGCCCACGAGCACGGCGTGGGCTGGGGCGGCGTCGGCGGTGCGCAAGATGGCGCCGAGGTTGCCGGGCTTCTCCACGGCTTCGAGCACCAGCACTAGCGGATTGGGGGGTAGGGCCAGGTCGGCGAGCGTGCGGCGCGGGGTGCGCAGGATGGCCAGCACGCCATCGGAGCGCTCGCGTACGGCCAGCTTAGCAAACACGGCAGTGCTCACGGGCAGGTACTCGTAGGGGCGCGGCACAAGGCGGGTGGGCTCCAGCAGCTGCTTAGTTATTTCTTCGCCAGCCAGCTCGGCGCACACGAAGAGCGTGACCAGCGCCCAGCCGGCCTGGCGCGCATTGGTCAGCTCGCGGTAGCCCTCAACGAGCGTGATGCCCTGGCGGCGGCGCTCGGCGGCTTTCTCCTGCAAGCGCAGCACTTCCTTGATGCGCGGGTTTTGCAGGCTAGTGATGCGGTCGGGCTGGGCTGAACGGGCGGCGTACATAGCGGCGAAGGTAAGAAGTGTGTTGGCGCGGGAGAATACACCTGTCATGGCGAGCTTGCGAAGCAATCGCAGCAGAACGATACTTAAACGAGCCGTTCCGCTGCCATTGCTTCGCAAGCTCGCCATGACAAACGGGCTCCAACCTTATTTCTCACTTCCCCTTAACTTCCTACCCCCTCTTGGCGCTTCGACTCAATACTAAAATCCTGCTGGGCTTTGCCATTGCCTTGTCGGTGCTGATGGCAACTTCCATTACCGCCTACGTCACCATTCGTGAGCTGAGCCGCTATACCAAGCTGGTCGAGCATTCGTACCGGGTGCTGGAGCAAACCGACGACCTGCGCATTGGCATCCGCGATGCGCAAAGTGGCATGCGTAACTACTTACTGCTCAGCGATACTACTTACCTGAGCACCTACCAGCGCAATGCCTTTCTGATACAGCGCAAAGCGACCGCACTGCACGGCCTGGTGGCCGACGACCATAGCCAGCACCTGCGGGCTGATACGCTGCGCCAACTCATTCAGCGGCAAGTAGAGGAGTTGGAGCTGTACAAGACCTACCCCCCCTCGCCAGCCGTAGCCCAAACGCTGCTCCTAAACGAGCGCCAGCCGCTGCGCGTTTTTAAGAGTACCGTGACGCGGCTGCGGCAGTACGAAGAGAGGCTGCTGGCGCGCCGCAACCAGCAGCAAAGCTTGTTTCAGAAACTGGCGCCGTCGGCCATTATCCTGTCGGCGGTGCTGGCCGTGATAATTGTGCTGTGGCTATTTAATAAAATTGTGGTGGAGCTGCACGCCAACGACCGGCTGCGCCTAGAGCTAACGCAAGTGAACCAAGACACGGCCCGGCGCATCCGGGGCATCGAGCACCTGGCCCGGCAAGTGGTGCAGGGCGATTATAAAGTGAAAATAACCGACAGCGGGCAAGACCGGCTGGGCTCGCTGGCCACGCTGCTCAACCAGATGACGCAGGCCCTCGACGATGCCTTCGGCACCCTCGAAAAGCGCAACCAAGAGCTCGACCAGTTTGCCTACGTGGCCTCGCACGACCTGAAGGCGCCGCTGCGGGGCCTCACCAGCATTGTGCGCTGGATAGAAGACGAGCAGGCTGCCGAGCTATCGCCGGCCCTGCGCACCTACCTCGACCAGATGAAGGGCCGCCTGGCCCGGCTCGAAGACCTCATCAATGGCCTGCTGGCCTACGCCCGCGCCAGCCGCACCGAGCACCCCGTAGAAGAAGTGAGCGTGGCGCAGCTCGCCCGCGACGTGGCCGAGCTGGTGGTGCCGCCCGAGTTTGCCCTGGAGCTGGCGCCCGGTCTGCCCACCTTCCTCACCGACCGCTTAAGCTTGCAGCAAGTCTTTACCAACCTGTTCAGCAACGCCGTGAAGTACTACCACGGGCCCGCTGGCCAGGGGCACCTGCGCGTAAGCTGCCGCGATGCCGGCCGCCACTACGAGTTTCGGGTGCAGGACAACGGCCCCGGCATTGCGCCCGAGCACCACCAGAAAATATTTTTACTCTTCCAAACCCTGCGCGACCGCCACACGGCCGAGAGCACCGGCATTGGGCTCAGCATCGTGAAGCGCATCATCGACGACCGCAAGGGCAGCATTCACGTCGAGTCGGCGCTGGGGCAGGGCGCCACGTTTATCTTTACCTGGCCCAAGGGCTAAGCGATGAAAAGAGGGGGTAGGGCGATTAGTTTTAAACTGCGGCAGCCAAGGTTGGTCTCAGCCGCGTTCTTTGTCAAACTCACCTAGTTTATGTCCGCCATGCGCTCAGTTTTGTTGGTTGAAGACGACATTTTTGACACGATGATGGCGCAAAAAACCTTTGCCCGGTTCAACGTGCCGCACCAGCTGCACACCGCCTTCAACGGCGAAGAAGCGCTGGACATGCTGCTGGGCCGCGGTGGCGCCGCGCCCATCGAGCCCCTGCCCGAGCTGATACTGCTCGACCTGAACATGCCGCGCATGAACGGGCTGGAATTCTTGGCCGAGATGCGCGCCACGCCCGCGCTGCGCGATATTCCGGTATTCATCACCACCACTTCCGACATGGACCACGAGCGCACCGCCGCCGCGGGTTTTGAGGTGAGCGGCTATATTCTGAAACCCCTCGATTTTGAGTCGGGCGCCGATTTGGTCGACAGTTTGAGCCTGCTAGAGAAGCTGTTGAAGTAGGTTTGGTAGAGTTTTGCCCGGCAGGCACTTTGCACCGGGTTGCTTCGTTGGAGGTACGCCCTGGCCACCGTTGGTCATTTTGGCTTTTCTTTACCCACATGAAATCCGTGTTCGTTGCTGCGCTGGCCTGGGGGCTGGGCGCCGCCAGTATGCAGGTCTCGGCCCAAGATGCCCCGCGGCAGCTGGGCGGCGCCCCGGTAGTGCCTACTCCGGCCGCCCGCCCGGCCACGCCGCCGCCCCGCCAGCTCGATGCGGTGCCCACGCCCGTGCCGGCTCCTGCGGCCGCACCTTCGGTTGCCACGGCGGCCGACTCTACCCGCCCGGCGGCACCCGTAGTTGCTACCCCCCCCTCACCCGAGGTGGCCTCGCCCGTGCCGGTGCAGGGCCCGCCGGCCCGCCCGGGCCAGCTTATGGGCGGCTCGACCCGGCCGGCCCGCTACCAGGTGGGCCTCAAAAACGGGATGATTTACAACGTGTACGACGTGGAGGTGAAGTCGCCGCTCTTCGGCCACCAGCAGCTGCTGCTCGATGGGCGGCAGCGCGTTGACATGGCCGCCGTGGGCTTCTACGAAGACCAAACCGGCCACTACGTGCGCACCACGCTGCCCAACTCCTCGCGCGAGACCACGCTGCGCCGCGAAAAAACCGGCCGCATCAGCCTCTATGCCACCTATAGTAACTCGTATGCCAGCTCGCCTTACGGTGGCGGCTTCGGCATGGGTGGCTTTGGGTATGGTGGCCTGGGCGGCTATCCTTATGGCATGGGCGGCTACCCCTACGGCGGCTACCGCACCACCAAAACGGAGTATTTCTCGAAGGATAATGGTCCCATTCAGAACCTGACCTTGCGGAACCTGGCCCTGGCCACCACCGACAATGCCGGCTCGCAGGAGCTGCTGGCCCAGGCGCGGCGCTATCGGCAGTCGACCCTGGCGGCCTACCTGGTGGGCGGCGGCTTGCTGGTGGCGGGCCTGGTTCAGTCGGTAGGCGCTAATAACCAAGGCATTTCGCCGCTGTTCTACGCCGCTATTCCGGTGCTGATAGTGCCGCTGATATTCCAGGGCAAGCAGGCCTCGGCCCAGCGGCAGGCCATCGCGCTCTATAACAGCAACGGCGGCCAACGCTAAACCAGGCACTAATCGAGGAGGTACTGCGAACCCAAAAGCCGGGTTTGCAGTACCTTTTTTATGCCTACCCGCTCCGCCCAACTGCCTCCTACCCCCCTCCCCAACTTTGGAGCACTCCAAGAGCTAGCCCTGCTGGCCCACACGCGGCTGTGTGCCGAGTATGGTGCGCCGTTTTTATTCTTCAGCGATAAAGACCCACTGAGCGAATTGATAAGTGCCTTGCTTTCGCACCGCACCAAAAACGCCGACTCGCAC
>CALMOO010000734.1:0-6625 GCA_937871705.1 uncultured Hymenobacter sp. | reverse complement strand
GCCTACCAGCAGTTGCGTGCCACCTCCCCGACCTGGGAAGACGTACGCGATGCGCCCACCATCGACGTGCAACGCGCCCTCAGCGCCTGCACCTGGCCCGAGCAAAAAGCGCCGCGCATCCAGGCCGTGCTGCGCGAGATAAGTCGTCGCTGCGGCGACGAAAACTTGCCGCCGTGCAGCCTCGACTTTCTGGCCGAACGCCCTATTCCAGAAGCCCGCGCTTGGCTCGAAAGCATAACGGGGGTAGGGCCCAAAACCAGCGCGGCCACGCTGCTCTTCAGCACTTTGCGGCTGCCCGCCATGCCCGTCGATAGCCATCACCACCGCGTGGCCCAGCGCCTCGGCCTCATTGGCCCCAAGGTGGGCGAGGGCCCCGCGCACAGCCTGCTGGCCGCCTTCTTACCCCCCGACTGGACGGCCCAGCAGGTGTACGACCACCACGAGGCCTTGATGTATCATGGGCAGAAATGCTGCTTCTTTCACAACCCCGCCTGCAGCCGCTGCATTATGCTCGATGTGTGCCCCGTTGGGCAGGCACGCGTAAATAACCATGATGCTGCACCTGCAAGCCAAGCCTAACGCCCGCCACAACCAGCTGCTTCCCGGCCCCGCTGGCCGCTGGACGGTGCGTCTGGCCGCCCCACCCCAAGACGGCAAGGCCAACGCGGTACTAGTAGCTTTCTTGGCTGAGGTATTTGGGGTGGCCAAAAGCAACGTGCAGCTGCTGAGCGGCCACACAGCGCCGTTCAAGAAGCTAGAAATAACTGGTATAAGTGAGGAGGAAGGTGCTGCGGTGCTGGCTCGCTACACAGTAGCCTAAGATTATTTCTTACGCTTCCAGCGGTAGTATTTCCTGTACCAGGAGGCAGTTTTTTTGAAGAGGCTACTTGCCGTTTCGTGCGGAAACATATTGACACGGAATACCTGCATCCGGTCGTCTTCAAGGTGCAGGCCGCCAGTGTCGGTAGACACGGCGAAGCGAAAGCCCGCCTGCTGCACCAGGGCCTTCGTGTCGGCATTGAGGTCGCCGTAGGGGTAGGCGAAGGACAGCACTTCGATGCCCAGGCGGCTTTCCAGCGCGGCCTTGCTTTGGGCAATTTCATTTTCGGCCACAGCGGGGGGTAGGGCCGTCAGGTGGGGGTGGGCGAGCGTGTGCGCCCCAATTTCCCAACCTGCGGCTACGAAAGCGCGCTTTTGGGCTTCGCTCATGATGTCGGCGCGGGGTTCGGTAGGGTCCACGGCGAGGTCCCACTGGTTGTAGCGCACCTCAAAATCGCCGAGTAAATACAGCACGCCGCGGTAGCCGAACTGCTGCATGAGCGGCAGCAGGTTGGTGTAATTATCGGTGTAGCCGTCGTCGAATGTCAGCACAATAGGCTTGCGCGGAAACTCGCTGAGCTTGCGCTGGCCGCTGGCAAATTCGTGGTAGTCGCGGAAGGTGATGGGCGTGAAATCGTGCTCTTTGAAGTAAGCCAGGTGCTTGGCAAAGTTGTCCTTCGTGACAAAAATCTGGTGCTTGGTGGCCGGCGGCACATCAGGGATTTTGTGGTACATGAGCACCGGCATGAAGTCGGGCACGGCCTTTTTCATACGCGCCGACTCGTACACCGTTAGCACTCGTGCAGCCACTGTAGCTAGGTCGTAATAGGTGCGCACGCGCTGCTGCAAGGCTGGCGCTACCCGGTGCGGCTGCCGCAAGAACTCCTGCGCCTCGCGCAGCACGAGTGCCCAATCTACGGGCTCGCTACCCTGCTGCGCCAAGATGTCGCCGAAGTTGGAAGCCGCGGCCGCCACGTACGTTTCTTCGCTGAGATAGCCGGCATAGCAAGCTTCGCCCAGCGCTAGCACGGCGCGGCCCGCGCCCAAGGCTTCGATGGCGACCCTGCCCGCCCCGATGACGAGGTCGGTTTTTTGGAGCCAACCGAGCACATCATCGGAGAAGCCTACGACTTCTACTCGCTCGCCAAACTCGGTTTGTAAAGCGGCTAACGCCGTTTTGCCAATAGCGGGCAGGTGGTCTAGCTCGCCGCCGATGAGGGCCACGCGCAGGTGCGGAAACTCACGGAGCAGTGCTGGGAACACGTGCTCAAACAAGGATGCGGCACGCTCCCCTTTGGGGCCGTTGAAGCGGCCAATGAAGGTTACTCGTGAGCTGCCACCCTTAACGGGGACGGCCCCTACCCCTCCCTCGGGCAGAAACCCTATTCCATTGGGCACGACCACAATTTTGGTGGCCTCCATCTTCACTTCTTCGCGCAGGTGCACGGCCAAGTTTTCACAAATAGCTATCACCTTATCGCCGTACACATCGAACAGCGACGTAGACGTGTGCAGGTGCTGGCGCCCGTGCACGGTGCTTACCAGCGGCACTTTCAGGCCACGCAGGGCGAAATAGCTGACCCAGCTCGCCGCCCGCGAATGGGCGTGCACCACATCGATTTCGTGCGTGCGCACTAGCTGGCGGAGCGCCTGGATATTGCGCCACCGCTGCTTGTATTTGCGCTGGCTAATGGGCAGCTGCACCACCGTAGCCGCCGTGGGTAGGCTCGCTGCATCCGAAGCCAGCCATACTTGGTGGCCTTCGCGGCGGTGCGCCTCGGCCAGCGCCAGGGCGTAGGCAACGGAGCCAGCGAAAAAATTAGCGGAGAGAACGTGCAGAATGCGCATGGCCCGCAAAGGTGGCAAGTAGCGCGGACTTTGTAGCCCGCGTTCACGTGCGGCAAGATGTAGGCGCGGACTACAAAGTCCGCGCTACTACCCCTATGCCCAAGCGCGGCCAGCCACGTTGCTCATGTACTTCTGGCCATTGCCGGTATTTAGGAGCAGGATGCGCTCGTCGGCGCGCAGCCAGCCGGTGGTCAGCAGGTGGCGAGCGGCCATCCACACAGCGGCGCCTTCGGGGGCTACGAATAGGCCTTCTTGCTGGCCCAGTTCGCGCATGCCGGTGAGCATATCTTCTTCGCTGATAGCTACTACGATGCCGTTAGATTCTTGCAGCACGCGCAGCATCATTTGCTCGCCCAGGGGCCGGGGCACGGCTAGGCCGTTGGCGAGGGTAGGGCGGCCGGTGTAGTTGTGGCAGTTGGGCTGGCGGCCTTCGTAGGTTTCGAGCAAGGGGCAGCAGTTTTCGGCCTGCACGGCCACCATGCGGGGTAGGGCCACATCGGGAGCGAGCCAGCCGAGCGCTTTCATTTCCTGAAAGGCCTTCCAGATGCCGATGAGGCCGGTGCCACCGCCCGCGGGGTAGAGCAGCACGTCGGGCAATTGCCAGTTGAGCTGCTCGGCAATCTCGTAGCCCATGGTCTTTTTGCCTTCGAGGCGATAGGGCTCCTTGAGAGTCGAAATATCGAGCATTCTGCCACCGGCATTCAGCTGGCGCACGCGGGCCGCGCAGTCATTGATAAGGCCATCGACCAGCTCCACCTGCGCACCATACCAGTAGCATTCTTCCTTGAACGCCTCAGGCGTATGGCGCGGCATCACCACCGTGGCCTTGAGGCCGCCGCGGGCGCAGTAGGCCGCCATCGCTACCCCCGCATTACCGGCCGTGGGGATAATGCAGCCGCTGACGCCGAGTTCCTTGGCTTTCGAGATAGCCATGCTCAGGCCCCGCGCCTTGAAAGAGCCGGTCGGGTTCTGGCCTTCGTCTTTGAGGGTGAGTGAGCTGAGGCTGTAGCGGGCTGCCAAGCGCGGCAGCGTGAGCAACGGCGTGAAGCCTTCGCCTAGTGTTACTTTATTGGCGTCATCGAGCAGGGGTAGGAGCGCGCCGTAGCGCCACATTGAGCTGTCGGCTTGGTTGATACCAGCCTGCCGACTCAGCGGCGCGGCTACGTCGTAAGTCGCCACGAGCGGCTGCTGGCAGCAAGGCGAAACACTTTGCAAGTCAAATGCCGAATAGGCCCGACCGCAGGCAGAGCAGTGCAAGTCTAGGAGTCGCGAGGGCGACGAAGTAGCTACCAATTTCATGGGGCAAAGGTCAGCTTACCACTCGCCAACTGCTATGCCTATCGGATATGGATTATCTGCATAGGCTATGCCTTATCGGCATAGTATCGTTGGGTGAAACGCAGAAAATCGCGGTACGGCCCATTGTTCTCGGTACCTCGGCGCTGGATAAAATTAAACTTTCGCTCCAGGAATAATCCGCTAATAGTAACCTGTTTCAACTCACCGCTTGCCAGCTCTTTCACCACCGCTTGCCGGGGTAGGAACGCTAGGCACGTATCCTCGACGCGCACGAAGTTTTTGAGGGCTTCGGTGCCGCCCAGCCGCACCCGTACGGGTAGCGAGGCTAGTTTTATTTGGTGGCGCTCCAGCGCTTCTTCGAGCACGGCCAACGTACCCGAGCCGACTTCGCGCAGCGCCAGCGGAATACTGAGCAAGTCGCTAACGGCGAGTTCGCGGCTTGCGAGCGGGTTGTTGGCGGCACACACAGCTACTACTTCATCGGTGAGTAAGTGCGTGTACGTCACGTTGCTGACTTTGTGGATGCCTTCCACGATTCCCAACTCAATCTCGTGCTCTAGTAGCGCCTTGAGGATATTGTCGCTATTGCGGTTTTTGAGGCTGAGCTGGTGCTGCGGGTGCTGCCGCAGGTACGCTGCCACTACAGGGGGTAGCACGTAGAGCGAGATGGTCGTGCTGGCTCCAATGAGCAGGTGCACAGCCGGCGCAAACCCAGGATTTAATTCGCTCATTTCCTGCTGCAATTCTTGCTGCAACTGCTTCGCCTGCAACAGTTTTTGATAGAGCTTCTGGCCGGCCGGCGTGAGCAGCACGCTACCCCCTAGCCGCTCGAAAAGACCCGTTTTATAATATTCTTCCAAGGCTTTCACCTGCTTGCTCACTGCTGACTGGCTGATGAACAACGCCTGCCCGGCCTTGGTGAAGCTTAGGCGCTGCGCTACTTCCAGGAAGACTTCGTGAGGGTGTGAGAGCATGGAGAATTGAGATAAGAAGAACACAAAAGAACGTCATGCTCATCTGGTGTCCGCTTGCCGACGCATATCTACCACGAGCGTAACTCAGTTGTGAGGATGAAGCGGTAGAGATGCTTCGAGCCCTCAGCATGACGTTGTGTTAACATAGTTTATATAGCAATCCTCTGCTTTTTACTTACCTCTTACTACCTTTCCTGCCCTGCTTATTCCCTACCCTCCGATGCGCCAACGCTACCTGCTGCCGCTGCTGTTTTTATCCTTCCTTTCTGCGTTTTCGTGCTCTAAGAAAACGGAGCAAGACCAAGCCCAAACCACTACCCAGGCCGAGGGCGAAGAAATTGACCCTTATCAAAATCTGGTGTTCAACTTCGATGAGCCGGTGGTACCGGCCAGCCAGGTAAATCATTGGGATACTACTCGCTACGTAGCTTTCGAGCCAGCGGTGAAGGGAGAGTTTAAATGGACCAACGACGGGCGCGAACTAGTGTTTTCGCCGCTGGAGCCGTTTCGGCCGAGCACGGCGTTTCGCGCGAATCTGCGGACGGTGGCACTGCCTTCGGGCAAGCAAAAACTGACGCTGAACCGCGACCGGTTTCACACGCCGTTTCTGAGTTTGAGCGGGGCGCAGGTATTTTTTGGGCGCAGCCGCCGGGCTGCGGGTACCGCTGAACTGCGGGCGAATGTGCGCTTCAATTACCCCGTGCGGCCCGCGGACCTGCGCCCGCGCCTACATCTGAGCCAGAACGGCCATCCGGTGGCGTTCAGCCTCACGGCGGCCGAACCCGACCGCACGCTGGCGCTCACCATCAACCAGGAAGTAAAACCCGACCAGCCGCTGCACTTCGAGGTAGAGCCGGGGCTGCGCGCGGTGGCGGGCAGCGAGGCCACTACTACCCCCCTCCTAGCCGATACGGAGGTGCCCGACCAGCAAACGCTGCAAGTGCGCGAGCTGACCGGCGCCATCCTCAACGGCCAGGCGGTGGTGAATGTCCTTACCAACCAGCCGGTGTCGGTGGCCGACATTCAGCCGCTGCTATCAGTGTCGCCCGAGGTGCCCTATGAGATTGAGGCGCTGGAAAGCGGCCTGGCGTTGCGCGGCGGCTTCGAGGTGGGCAAGTCGTACCAAGTGAGCATCAAGTCGGGCATGCGTGGTACGCTGGGCGGGCAGTTGGTCGAGCAGTTTGACCAAGGTGTGAGCTTCGGCGACAGCCAGCCGAGCATCAGCTTTGCCAGCGCCGATAAGGCGATGTACCTCAATGCGCTGGGCAATAAAAATCTGGCCTTGCGGCTGAATGAGGTGGAAAACGTGAAGGTGACGGTGGCGAAAGTGTACGCTAGCAACATCCAGGACTTGCTGCGCGTCAACAAGCAGTACGGCTACGACAGCGACGACGAGGGCGACTCGGGAATGGGCGAAGACGGTGAATACGTGGACCGCAGCTACCAGCAATACGACCTCGAAAACCGCGGCGACGTGCTGTTTACCCGGACCTACGCTACGGCTGGGCTACCCAAGCAAAACGGCTTGCGCTTGCTCAATCTCAACCTCAAGGACCTGGAATTCAACGCGCCGCTTAAGGGCCTGTACGTGATACGCGTGCAAGACACCGAGCACCAATGGCTGCGTGAGGATAAGCTGGTGGCCCTCACCGACCTCGGCCTGATTGCCAAGCAGGGGGTAGGCG
>CALMOO010000733.1:601-2570 GCA_937871705.1 uncultured Hymenobacter sp. | reverse complement strand
GCTTTCGGCCGGCGTGAAAAAGGACTGCAGCTTGGCTTCTTCCAGGTGTGGGAAGGGGTTGCTGGCCAAGTCGTGTACCAGCACGGTGCTGCCGGGGTTGGCAGCCTGTAGCTTTTCAACAATGCCGTTACCAAGCTGAATGCTGGCCGAAGCAGCTTTGCGAGGGCTGGAGATGATGTGGAGAATATGCATGAAAATAGGAAAAGAGGAAAACAAAAAGAGTAGCCCGAAGGCCGATGAGGCAAAACCAGGGACTGCACCCGTGGGGAGTACGGCAGCTGTAATGTACATACATACAATGTAGCTACATTGTTTTGGTGGTGCGAATATTTTTTTCGCCTGGCGGGCCAGTTTGTGGCGGCGCCTCATGCGCACACGCTCTCTTATTCCCTACCCCCCAGCCGCGCCGTAGCCGCTATGGGGCTTGCTGGGACTAGGCTTACGGGCAGCGTAAACACGAGCGTACCGCCTGCTCCCAGCGCACTTTTTGCCCGTAGCTGCCCACCCTGGCTACTCGATACTCCGAGACGCAACGCACACCTCACCGACCTGAGTACGCCAAGCACCAGCGTGGCACGCCTGCCCGGGGCTAGCAGCAGGCTATTGCGCCACACCTGCGCCGCAGTGCGCGCGGCCGCCTCATTTTGGCGACTGAGCGCGGCCAGGTGCAACTGCACAAAGCGGCGCGTGTGGGCCCGCAGCAGCTGGTGCTGGGGCAGCATGTGGGCAAAGTTGTAAGCACTGGTGCGCGGCGCCGCTGGCCCAGGGGCAAGCAGCCGCCGATAAGTAGCGAAGGCCCGGAAGAGCGAGTCAGCCACTTGGCGCTCGCCCGGCGCCATGCTGCTCGTGCGGGTGGGGTAGGCGCTGCTCAAACTGCTGCACCGAGTGCGCATCAGCAGCGCGTCGGCCACCGCGAAGC
Source organism: uncultured Hymenobacter sp. (assembly GCA_937871705.1). Classification (GTDB taxonomy): domain Bacteria; phylum Bacteroidota; class Bacteroidia; order Cytophagales; family Hymenobacteraceae; genus Hymenobacter. The sequence continues at coordinate 1,651 of CALMOO010000733.1, read as the reverse complement.
AGTGGCGCAGTATCTCAGGCTGGTTTTCGTGCAAGGCCCGGTGAGTGAACGCCGCAAAGCAGTCGAGCTGACGATACACGCTTCCTGCCATTTGAGAAGTATGCAAGACGCTTTGCGAAGAATGCCTCGGCCTCAGGCGCGCGGTGTCCTTGCGCCGCGCCGCGGCGTATAGCAACTAACGTTTTCTACCCGCCCATGCCTCAGCTTGCTTCCTCCGCCGTGCCGGCCACCTTCGACGCCGATGAGCGCCTGCGCTGGGTCGAGCGCATTGCCCACCTCATGGACAGTCAGTTTCGGCTGCCCGGCACGCGTTTCCGCTTTGGCCTCGACCCGCTGCTGGGCCTGGTGCCCATCGTGGGCGACCTGTCCACTACCGTTGTCTCCATCGCCTTGCTACTGACGATGCTACGCCACGGCGCCAGCGGGGCCATAGTAGTGCGCATGGCCCTCAATATCTTAATCGATACCGTCTTGGGCGGTATTCCGCTGATAGGCAATGTGTTCGACTTTGCCTACAAAAGCAACGAGCGCAATGTGGCCCTGCTGCGCCGCCATTATGCCGAAGGGCGGCACCCCGGCAGCGGCAAAGGCTTGGTAGCCTTACTATTGTTGGCTTTTCTGGTAGTGGCAGGCCTGGTAGCCTGGGGCAGCGTAGCCCTGCTACATGGCGTATGGCTGCACTTCGAAGCGCATCCGCTACTGAGTAAGTAGGGAACACATACTGCCTGGAAGCCTTCCTGCGCGCCTTCTTCCCGCGTGCCTACCCCCCTGAAATGGAAGAAAGCCACCTGCTGGTGAAAAGGCGAGTTTTGGTTTCCTGCGCCGATAATCTGTGCTGTCCAGCCGTCGGCACATACAGCTAACGGGCCTCACGTAAGGGCTGGGTTTTCTGAGCTAGCCCTTCTTCCACTTGGTTGGCCAGTTTGCCCGCGGCGAGCTAGTAGCGGCTTGGCCACTCGCTGATAGCTCGTCGAGCTAGGCAATTTAACCCCCCGAGCCGGCCGCGTGGCGGGTCATACCCATGCTAGCTATGAAGGTTTTACACCTGTC
>CALMOO010000733.1:0-591 GCA_937871705.1 uncultured Hymenobacter sp. | reverse complement strand
ATATAATTATTATACTATATTTAATGACATAAACTAGCTCATTCATAAGCAGCCACTTGCTCTAAAGCCTGCGTGCGGCCTTGCCACGCAACTTTCGTATGAGGAGATTTCTAAAAGTAATCGGCTCGGTAATAGGAGTGCTAGTGCTGGCCGTTGCTGGCTTTGTAGGCTTTGCGGCAGTGCGCGGCATCCCGAGCTATCCGGTGCCGAAGCCCACGATAGCGCCCATCGTGGCGACGCCCGCTCGCCTGGCCCAAGGCGAAAAGCTGATGCTGGCCGCCTGCGCCGACTGCCACCTCAATCAGCAAACCAATGCCCTCACTGGCCACCTCCTCACCGACGTCCCGAAGGAGTTTGGCGCCCTCTACTCGGCCAATATCACCCAGGACAAAACCTACGGCATTGGCGCCTGGACCGACCAGGAAGTAGTGGGTTTGCTGCGCACCGGCATCGGGCGCGATGGGCGCTACCGCATCATCATGCCCAGCTTCGTGCAGATGTCGGACGAGGACGTGGCCAGTATCGTAGCTTTCCTGCACTCCGACCACCCATGGGTGAAAGCCAACTCTACGCCCTCGCACCCGCAAGAGC
>CALMOO010000732.1:341-4428 GCA_937871705.1 uncultured Hymenobacter sp. | reverse complement strand
GAGCTGTACTATACCGTGGCCCAGAACCACGAGGCCGCCAAAACCAACCAGCCCACTACCAACGCGCTGGCCGAAAAAGCCAAGGCGCTGTATGCCAAGGATGCTGAGATTAAAAACCATTACCACACCCTGGCGGGCGGCAAGTGGAACCACATGATGGACCAGACGCACATCGGCTACACTTATTGGCAGCAGCCGGAAGTAGACAAAATGCCCGAGGTTGTCACATTGCCGGCTGCCAATCAGCCAGCAGCTGCGGTGCCCGCTAGCCAAGCCCTGGCGCCAAGCGGCTACGTTTCCATGGAAGCCGAGCACTACACCCAGGCCGTGAACGCCAGCAATATCACCTGGCAGCGCCTGCCCGACCTGGGCCGTACCGCTGGGGCCGTTACGACTATGCCGGTTACGGCCGCGCCCACGGCCACGCCGGGGGGTAGCAGCCCGCACCTGGAGTACCGCATCACGCTAACCCAACCGGGCCCAGTGACCGTGAAGGCCTACTTGGCGCCCACCCTCGACTTCACCAACACGACCGGCTTGCGTTATGCTGTGTCGATTGATGACGAAGCCCCGCAAATCATCAACCTGCATACCGGGCTCAATCCCGATAATGGCAACAGACCATGGGAAAAGGCCGTGGCGGAAACCATTATCATCAAAACATCGCAGCACAACGTGGCCGCGGCTGGCGCGCACGTGCTCAAGTTCTGGCGCGTAGACCCCGGCGTGGTGCTCGAAAAACTGGTAATTAGCCACGGCGATGTGGCTCCCAGCTACTTAGGCCCACTCGAAAGCTCCACGAGTGCCACTCGCCCTGAGCCTAAGAGCGAGAAGGGTAGCCTAGGACGACGCTAAGCCAGGGCCAACGATGGAGGTAAAATGAGCAGTGGCCCCGGCAGTACGTCAGGGCCACTGCCTATACCCATCGGGTGCCGGGCCTGAAACAAGGCTATTCTCAATACAAAACCAAGTCACTGCGAAAACGAAAGCTAACCAGAAGGACGAGCCGAACGCTCATCAACCGAATACCCATCTTAGTAATATGAAGACCAAGCGCCTGAAAGTATCTATAGCCCTTGCAGCTACGTTGCTGCTCCCTTCTTTGGGGCTATTTGCACAATCGATTGAGTTAGTCAATCCTATCATGACGGGCTTTTATCCCGACCCTAGCATTGTCAAGGTAGGAGCTGATTATTACCTGGTTAACTCTACGTTCTCGTACTTTCCGGGCATCCCGGTGATGCACAGCCGGGACCTCAAGAACTGGAAGCAAGTCGGCAACGTCATCAGCCGGCCCTCGCAGATGAACTTCCTCGGCGACCGTATGACGCGCGGCTTGTTTGCGCCCGCCATTGAGTATCACAACGGAACGTACTACGTCACGTGCACGCTGATTGACCATAAGGGCAACTTCGTAGTGACGGCTAAAAACCCCGCCGGGCCTTGGAGCGACCCAACTTTCTTGCCCGAAGTGCGGGGCATCGACCCCTCGCTGTATTTTGAGGGCGACAAGGCCTACGTCATCTACAATAGCGACCCGCCCGGCACACCCCTTTACGATGGGCACCGCTCCATCAAAATCATTGAGCTGAACCCGCAAACGTTGCAAACCGTGGGCGAAGCCAAAATCGTGGTGAATGGGGGGGTAGACCTCAGCAAAAAGCCCGTCTGGATTGAGGGCCCGCACCTGATGAAGCGCAACGACTGGTACTACCTGTATGCGGCCGAGGGTGGCACGTCGGTCAACCACACGGAAGTGGTATTCCGCAGCAAGGAGCCGCTGGGGCCGTTTGTGCCCTATGAGAAGAACCCCATCCTCTCGCAGCGCGAGCTGCCCAAAGACCGCAAAGACCCCATTACCTCGGCCGGGCACGCGCAGTTTGTAGAAGGGCCAGACGGCAAGACCTACGCCATTTTCTTGGCCGTGCGGCCTTACGAAGGTAACTACTACAATACTGGGCGAGAAACGTTTATCGTACCTGTGGAGTGGAAAGATGAGTGGCCAGTAACAGTGCCTGGCCCCAATGGGGTGCAATACTCCTACAAGGCCAACTTCCCCGAGGTGAAGCAGCCCGGCGCTCGCCCCCAGAACGGCAACTTCGGCTACACCATCGCCTTCGAGAAGCAGTTGGACCCCGCGTTGCTGTTTCTGCGCACAGTCGATAGCACCAACTTCTCCTTAAGCAAAGCCAAGGGTCTCACCTTGAAGCTAAAGCCCGAAACGTGCGCCGAAACCGGCAACCCCGCCTTCATCGGCAAGCGCCAGCAGCACATGTACTGCACCGCCGAAACGGAGCTGACGTTCGCGCCAAAAACGGCTAATGAAAAGGCGGGCCTGGTCATCTTCCAAGACGAAAAGCACTTCTACTACCTGTGCAAGTCGGTGGACAATGGCAAGCCGTTGCTGCAGCTATTCAAAAGCACCGCCGATGCGAAGCAGCCCGAGCTGCTGGCGCAGGCGCCACTTAAGTCGGCCACGGCCAGCGTGCAGTTGCGCATCAAGGCCCAGGGCGATACCTACAACTTCGATTTTTCGGAGAATGGGAAGACGTGGACAGTGCTCAAGGATAAGGTAGACGGCAAGTTCTTGAGCACGCAGGTGGCGGGCGGCTTTATCGGCTGCTTGTTCGGCATGTACGCCACTTCTTCGGGCCAGCCCACTACCAATACAGCCTCTTTTAAGTGGCTGAAATACGAGGGTAACGACCCAGTGTATAAGAAATAACGCTCAGGTGCCGTCGAGTGCATACCCGCTGAGGGCGGCACCTGAGCTAGTTACCTATACAGTTAAGCCCTTTTCTCTGACCATAATAGGGAGGTAGGGAAGTGGCAGCTTTATCACAATGTCACTTTGCTCGCGCCTTTCCGTTTTCTAATTGCCATGCGTTTGTCTATCCTTTTTGGCGCATTTATGCTAGCTGCTGTCGCTGCTCAGGCCGCGGGGCCCATTTTGGTCAATAGCCCCGATGGGGCCGTACAGGTAACTGTAGCCGTCAATGCCCAGGGCCAGCCCACGTACGCTGTGCGCTACCGCCAAGCCGAGTTGCTGCGCCCTTCGAGCCTGGGCCTACAACTGGCTAGCGCCGACCTTACGCAGGGCCTGAAGCTAACGCAGGCTGATAAGGTCACCGCCGTGACCGACGACTACCAGCTGGTTACTGACAAGCGCGCCAATTGCCGCTACCGGGCCAACCGCCGCGTGGTGCACTTCGCGGGCAAGGCCGGGACGCCCACGCTGAGCGTCGTGTTTCAGGTGTCGAACGACGGGGTAGCGTTTCAGTACCTAATAGAAGGCAAAAGCGCCGATGTGCAGCGCATTACGGCCGAAAAAACCAGCTTCCACTTGCCGGCGGGGGCCAAAGGCTGGCTGCACCCGCACGCCAAAGCCCAGACCGGCTTTGCCAATACGCAGCCTTCGTACGAGGAGTATTACCAGCGCGGAATTGCGGCCGGTACGCCGTCCACGCTTGGACAAGGCTGGTCGTTTCCGGCGTTGTTTGAGGCAGATGGGCGCTGGGTGTTGCTCACCGAGGCGGGGGTAGGCCGCACCTACTGCGGCACCCACCTCGCCCACACCTCGCCCGATGCCGACTACAGCGTGGCCTTCCCACAAGCTCCGGAAAAAACAACTCCCGATGCGGCACTGCTACCCGAAAGCCGCCTGCCTTGGCGCTCGCCCTGGCGCGTTATTGTGGTAGGCAATTCGCTGGCGCCCATCGTAGAATCGACGCTGACCACCGACCTCAGCGCGCCTGCCCAAACGCTGCTGCTCACCGAGGCTCCCGGCAAGTCGTCGTGGTCGTGGGTACTGCTGGGCGATAAGAACACGACCTACGATGTGCAGCGCCGCTTTATCGACTACTCGGCCACGATGGGCTGGCGCTACTGCCTGGTTGATGCCCTGTGGGACAAGCAAATCGGCTACGACAAGATGCAGGAGCTAGCGCAGTATGCCCGCTCCAAAAACGTGGGTCTGCTCGCGTGGTACAACTCCAACGGCAGCTGGAACGAGGCCCCCCAAACGCCTACCAAGGTCATGTTTGAGGCTGAAAGCCGGCGCAAGGAGTTTGCCCGCATCAAGCAAATG
>CALMOO010000732.1:0-331 GCA_937871705.1 uncultured Hymenobacter sp. | reverse complement strand
GGGCATTGCGGGCGTGAAAATCGACTTCTTTGGCGGTGATGGGCAGTCGTTTATGAACTACTACCAAGATATCCTCACCGATGCCGCCAAAGTTGGCTTGCTCGTCAATTTCCACGGCACTACCCTGCCGCGCGGCTGGAACCGCACCTACCCCAACCTGATGACGATGGAAGCCGTGCGCGGCTTCGAGTTCCTGACCTTCGACCAAGGCAACACCGACCAGGAGCCTACGCACTGCGCCACGCTGCCCTTCACCCGCAACGCCGTGGGGCCGATGGACTTCACGCCCATGGCTTTTTCGGAAATCAATGGTAAGCAGCGCCGTACTTCC
>CALMOO010000731.1:1677-3154 GCA_937871705.1 uncultured Hymenobacter sp. | reverse complement strand
AGCAGGTAGAGGCCCATCAGTACCAGCCCGCGCATGTTGAAGATGCCAAGCCACGACTCGTCAGGTACCACCAGCGCCACCAGCACTGTGTAGACCGGAATGCGAGCCGAGCACGACATGAGCGGCGTCACAAAAATGGTGAGCATCCGGTCCTTCCAACTCTCGATAGTGCGGGCACCCATGATGGCCGGCACAGCGCAAGCCAGCCCCGAAATGAGCGGCACCACGCTCTTACCGCTCAGGCCAAACGGTCGCATCAGCTTGTCCATCAGAAACGTAACACGGGCCATGTAGCCGGTTTCTTCCAGCACGGCCAAAAAGGCGAACAATAGGGCAATCTGCGGAATAAAAATCAGCACGCCACCCAGGCCTGCAATTACGCCCTCGGTGAGCAAGCGCACCAGCGGCCCATGAAAATGCGCCTGAATGACGGCATTAAGGCCCGCGATGCTCTGGTCGATGAGGTCCATCGGGTACTGCGCCCAAGCAAAGATGGCCTGAAACAGCATGAATAGCACCGCCAGGAAGATTAAGTAGCCGAAAACGCGATGCGTCAGCACTTTATCAATGCGGTTGGAGGCAGGCTCGCGCTGCTCGGTGCGCGTCACGGTCACGACTTCCAGCAGCAGCTCGTTGATGAGGCCGTAGCGGGCGATGGTTTCCTCGGCCTGCCGGGCCATCGAATCAAACTTATACTTTGTAGTCAGCTCCTGGAGGTAAACTCGGTCGTCGTCGCTCAGGAAGTGTAGCTGCCTAAACTGGTGCGCGTAATGCAGCGCCAGGTAGTCGTTGTGCAGGTTGAAGTAGTAGCGTATCTGGCGCACCAGGGGTAGCAGCTCGTCGCTAGGCTCCCAGAAATGCACGGCGGGCGGCGCGGCCAGGCGCTCGGCCATAACAATGCGCAGCGCTGCCACGCCTACCCCCTTCCGGGCGTTCATGGGCACGATAGGCACGCCCAGCTCGTGCTCCAGCGCGGGCAAATCTATCTGGATGCCGCGCTGCGCGGCCACATCAGTCATGTTCAGGGCCAGGATGGCGGGTAGGCCCAGGTCGGCGAGCTGCGAGAATAGCAGCAGGCTGCGGCGCAGGTTGCTGGCATCCACGGTCACCACCACAAAGTCGGGGTAGTCGGCCGAGTCGGGGTTGTAAAGCAGGTCGGCAATGACCTGCTCATCGAGGCTCTTGGGATAGAGCGAATAAGTGCCGGGTAAATCAATAATTTCGGCTCGCCGCTGGCCACCAAGCTGGGCAATGCCAGTTTTGCGGTCTACCGTGACGCCCGGAAAGTTGCCGACTTTCTGATTTAAGCCCGTGAGCTGGTTGAAGAGCGAAGTCTTGCCCGAGTTAGGATTGCCGATGAGGGCCAGGCGAGAAAGGCGCGTATCGGGGGCCGGCTGCCGTTCGGGCAACGGCGGGGCGGTCTGCCGGGGCGCAGTAGGAATTTCCTGCATCGGCGGGGTAGTCAGATTAAGCTTTC
>CALMOO010000731.1:0-1667 GCA_937871705.1 uncultured Hymenobacter sp. | reverse complement strand
GTGGCCGCCTCGCTCACGCGCAGCGACAAGGTATATTCCTCATCGCCAAGCACCAGCATTAGTGGGTCGCCAAGAGGCGCGCGGCCAGCCAGGCGTACCTGCGTGCCCGGAATGCAGCCCATTTCGAGCAGCTTGAGGGCCATTTCGGGGTCTTTCAGGCAGCACACAATGGCAGTTTCACCCACCCGCAAGTCGCTGGCAGTGCGGCGCGATGTGGCCTGAGCGGGCACAGCGACGGGAGAAGAACGACGAAGAAAGGCCAAAGCGAGCAGGTGTTATTTAGACAGGATGTAAACAAAGATACGTCCATTTTACGGTCTAAAGTTCCAGTAGAGACGCTAGTATCTTCTGCCAGTAAGCGAAAGCGGCTGCCTACCCTGTCTACTGGTAGCACAACAAAGCTTACTTGAATTTGGACAGTAAATAACATTTTTTCAAGCTATTTACCTCCACACCAGCTTCTGTTACTTAGATTTGTACTTGTAAGTCAATAATTACTCTCTCTATGTACAAAAGCCTACTTTATTTAGCATTATTCTTATTTTGCTTTCCTGGCATAGTTTCAGCGCAGAATGCCCCGGTTCTTCTGGCTGGGCACATCGTTGATAAAGACACCAAGGAGCCGCTCCCATTTACTTCGGTGAGTCTGAAGGAAGAGCAGACTGGGGCACTCAGCAATGAGTTTGGCGTGTTTCAGCTACCGGCTCCTACCAAAAACGAGCAGGACTCGCTGGTAGTAATGGCCTTAGGCTATAAGCACATGGCTATTTTAGTGAAGCGTGGGCAAGCTCAAGCTAACCTGGTGATTGAGGTGCCCCGCATGGCCATCGCGCTGAGCAATGTGGTGGTGAAAGGTGGCAAGGTGAAAAACCTGGGCCTGGGTGCTACTGCCAACCGGCCCGGCGAGGGCTTGCTGCAAGGCCAGCCCGGCAGCCAGTGCGCCTTCTTTGTGAAGAATGACAAAAACAAGCGGCTGGGTAATATTCGCTCGGTGTCGTTTTATATCGGAGAGAACGGCTTTCCGCGCGAGCCGTTTCGGGTGCGCCTCTACAAGCCCGATGGCAACTACAACGCGCCTAACACGGATATTCTGACCCAGAACGTGGTGGTTTCGGCGCCGGCCGGCGGCCAGTGGTACACCGTCGACCTGACGCCCTATAACATCGTGGCGCCCGAGGAAGGCTTTTTTGTGGCCATGGAGTGGATTGTGAGCGGTGATAAGTTCTTCAAAACCGACTTTATGGATGAGAACTACACGCCTTTCGGCCAGATTATGCGGCCTACGTTTGAGTTTAAAGAAAGCCGCACCTGGAACTACACCATCTCGCGCGGCTGGAACCTGATGACGATGGCCAATGGCCAGGGCCAGCGCTACAACGCCATGATTAAGGCCGAGGTAGACATGATTAAGTAAAACAGCTATAAGAAAGAATAAGGGGTAGGGGGCGCAATACCGAATGGTATTGCGCCCCCTACCCCTTATTCTTTCTTATAGCTGTCATTAACTTGCTAGCTCATTCGCTGAAGGTCCTTTGCTCACTTATTCCACCTGGTACCGGCTGCTCGGTGTGCGCCCCGATGAGGGCCGGACAGTCTGGTTGTTTTTCCTGCACAATTTCCTGTTGGGTGTCGGCACCATCTTGGTGTACGTGGCGGCCAACGTGATT
>CALMOO010000730.1:323-1819 GCA_937871705.1 uncultured Hymenobacter sp. | reverse complement strand
AAATACAACAGGTCAGGCGCTTGGGTTCCCTAAACCTGCCAGCATTTGCCCTAGTGCGCAGCGGGCAGCTTAGGCGGCTCGAAGCTAACGGGCTGGGTGAACTTGTAATACACTGTCCGTTTGCCCATGCGAGGGGGCGTTAAGCGGGGTAGCAGCTTCACGGCCGCCACGGCCGCCGAGTCGCAGTCTGGCCGCAGGCCGCGCACGACCTTGGTGGCGAAAACAGTACCGTCGGGCGCAATAGTCACATCCACAAATACTTTACCCGCTATGCCCTCGCGGGCAGCCCGTGGTGGATACACCAGCACCTGCTGCACGGCGGTGCTAATAGCTCTGGGGTTGGTGGTGCCCGGTAGCTGGGGTGGCTGCTGCACCGAGGTATATACGCTCGGCGACGGGGGGGTAGGCTGCTGCGCCAGCACGGGGCGGCTAGCAAGCAAGGCGCCCAAACTGCCCAGCACTACCCAAGCGCGAAGGCGTTGACCTGAAAAGAAGAAGGACTGCATAAGGTAAAGTAAACAGGAAAGAAGTTCTTAGATATGCCTACATGTAGTAAGCGAGACAGCTCACCACTTTTTTACTTTATTCTTGAAAATACACCCTTTTTTCATTAGGTAACTAGCAGCAAACTGCTACCTTCGCCGCATAAACTTTAGGGGTGCTGCGCTTCGGCGCGGCTGAGACGATACCCTCCGAACCTGAACCAGGTAATGCTGGCGAAGGGAAAAGTACTGGTCCGCTAAGCGGCTATCCCTGGGGTAGGCCGTGGCTGGCGCCGCCTATTGTTTATGGCTTTCCCTTGTCCCAACTAATCCCTAGTTGCATGGTCTGCTATGTAAACAATACGCCGCACGAATTAGCTACTAACCAGCTACTCATTGACTTGCTAGCAAGTTTGGGCCAGACGCCCCAAACGCGCGGCCTCGCCGTGGCCGTTAACGACACGGTAGTGCCGCGGGCCGAGTGGGCCACCCACGCCGTGCAGCCCCACGACCGCATTCTGCTCATCCGTGCCACTCAGGGGGGGTAGGCGCGTGCCGTCCTCTCTTTTTCCTACCCTTTCCAACAAGATGAAGAAAAAAGACCAAGCCCCCCAGCAAACGCTGGTGGAGCGCCAGCCGCTGACCGGCTCGCGCAAGATTTACGTGCCGGGCACGCTTTACCCCAACATGCGGGTGGCGATGCGCGAAATTGCGCTGGCCGACACCGAGCGCAAGTTCGATTTTGGCTTTCCGTCGGAGCAGAACCCGCCCGTGACGGTGTATGACACCAGCGGCCCCTACACGGACCCTAACATTGAAATCGACCTCAAAAAAGGCCTACCCCGCCTGCGCGAATCGTGGGTTCGGGAGCGCCGTGACGTGGAGCAGTTGAGCGGCACTTCGTCGCACTACGGCCAGGAGCGGGCTGCCGACACCAGCCTCGACTACCTGCGCTTCGAGCACATTGCGGCCCCGCTGCGCGCTAAGCCGGGCGCCAACGTGAGCCAGATGCAC
>CALMOO010000730.1:0-313 GCA_937871705.1 uncultured Hymenobacter sp. | reverse complement strand
CATCACGCCCGAGATGGAGTACATCGCCATTCGCGAAAACCAGCGCTTCGACCAGCTTCCTGCCGATGACCCGCTGAGGGTGCAGCACCGCGGCTACAGCTTCGGGGCCAACACACCCAAGGGCCACATCACGGCCGAATTTGTGCGCCAGGAAGTGGCGGCTGGCCGCGCCGTTATGCCTAGCAACATCAACCACCCAGAGAGCGAGCCGATGATTATTGGGCGCAACTTTCTGGTGAAAATCAACACCAACATCGGCAACTCGGCCGTTACGTCGTCCATTGAGGAAGAGGTAGATAAGGCTGTGTGGAGC
>CALMOO010000729.1:1028-3630 GCA_937871705.1 uncultured Hymenobacter sp. | reverse complement strand
GTAGATGGCCGCTGCGCTAGCGTCCTTGAGCACGTCGATGGTGGCGATATCCTGCACGTTGAAGTTTTCGCCCGACTGCCGCACCCCGTCGATGATGTAGAGCGGCTGCGCGTTATTCAGCGAGGACACGCCCCGGATAACAATGCTGGCCGGCGCATCGGGCTGGCCCGAGGGCTTGACAATTTCTACGCCCGCCAGGCGGCCTTGCAGCGCCTCCTGCACGTTGGTTACGGGCAGCTGCTTTATCTCGGCCCCTGTTACGGAGGCTATCGCACCCGTCACGTCGGCCCGGCGCTGGGTACCGTAGCCCACCACCACTACTTCGTTGAGGGCTTGCGGGTTATCTACCATCTGCACGCTCAGCGTGGAGGTGGCCGCCGTCACCGGAACTTCCTGCGAGGTGAGGCCTATCGAGCTGAACACCAAGGTGCTTCCTGCGGGCACCGTCAGCGAAAAGTTGCCATTGGCGTCGGTGGTTGTGCCGTTGGTGGTGCCCTTCACGATAACCGTCACGCCGGGTAGCCCCTCGCCGTTTTTCTGCACTACCCGGCCGCTCACCGGCACGTCGGCCAACAGGCTAGTAGGGCTGGTGGTGGCCGCTAGGGCTGGCAGCAGGGGGGTAGGCACTACTGGCAGAACCGGCTCACCCGGTCCGGCTCCGCTGGCCTGCCCTACCGCCGGCTGCGGCGTTACGACGTACAAATTATCCTTGAGCAGTTCAAACCGCAGGCCGCTGTGCTGGCTGAGGTAGCGCAGGGCGGCGGCTAGCGACTGGAAAGCCGGATGAGCGCGGTCCAGGTACTTGCCCTCCGTGAGTTCGCCGGTATAAAAGAAGGTAACCTTATACGTGCTTTCGAGCTCGTGGAGCACATCGCGCAGTGGCTGCTGCAAGGAAGGGCGAGACGCAGGTAGCGCGGGCGAGTGTTGGGTAGCGAGCGCCAGCGCCTGTTGCGCCTGGCTGGCGCCACTGGGCAAGCAGCCCAGCAGCAGTGCTAATCGCACAAAGCGAGTAGAGTTTGCCATAGTTGGTGGGTGGGAAAAGTGGAAAGCAGAATTAGAGCCCGACCGGGGTAGTACCCGGCAGGGTTAGCGGCGGGCGGGCAGGAAGCGCACGGCATTGCCGTGGTGCACTACCTGCACATTCAAGGTTTTGGCCAGCGCGGCCAGCAGCACATCGGGGGTAGTAGCAGGCACTTCGCCGTACACCGTTTTCTGCAGCATGGCCGAGTCGGCGACTTCTACCTGTAAGCCGTAGGAGTCGCGCAGCAGCTGCATCACGTCGCGCATGGGCGTTTGCTGGAAGCGCAGGCGGCCCTGCATCCAGCCCGAGTATAAGCCCGGCTGCACCCGCCGCCGAGCCAGGCGGGGCCTAGCCGCCGAGGTTTCAACCAAATCGCCGGGCTGCATGAGCACTTTCTCTCGGGCGAGCGCTGCTTGACGGTCTACCTGCACCTTGCCGGAGGTGAGCACCACCTTCGTGGTGCCGGCACGGGTGTTTACGTCGAACTGCGTACCGAGCACCGCCACGCGCAGGCCGCCAGCATGGACCACAAACTTTACGTTAGCCGGGGCCGCGCCAATGTCGGCTACCGGCTTGGTGGCCAAGTGGGTGACTTGAAAATAGCCCTCGCCGCTGAGCCACACTTCCCGAGGCGTTGTGGCAGTCCAGGTCGCGGCCGTGGTCAGGGTTGAGTTGCCGTTGAGCGTCACCACCGAGCCGTCGGGCAAGGTCAGGGTCCGGTGCTGCCGAGCGCCGGTAGTGTAGCGGGCCAGCTGCCCCGTGGGTGCGGCCGGCTGCGTCGTCATCCGCCACCAGCCCAGCCCTGCTACCAAGAGCAGCAAAAGGACGCCAGCGAAGCGCCAAGCGAGTCGTTGGGTGCGCAAGCGGGGGCGGCTGGCGGGTACCCGGATGGCCTGGCGCAGGCGCAGCAGCTCTTGGGGCACCAACTCGGGCGACACTGCGTAAGGTTGCGCCAGGCGCATTCCCTGCACGAAGGCATACGCCTGGTCGGCTTCGGATTGCTTCTCCGGGTGCTCGCGCAGCCACGCCTGCCAGAAACGTCCCGGCTCGGAGTCGGCCGCGGCTACATAAGCTTGAAATGACTCATCAAAAGCAAAGTCATCAACCGAGTACTGAGTAAACTCCATAGGCGCAACGGCAATAAAAATAGCTGTTTGCCCTTACCATAGCGGACCCTGCTCTTTGTACTCATAAAACTTCTATCTTTTTTCAACTATTCATTCAACTATTTATAAATCAATAGCATATTTTTTATCCTAACCTGGCCCACAGCTCGCTCAGTAGCACTAGCAGCGCCAGGGCCAAGCTCTGCCGCAGGAGCTGAAGAGCTTGGTAAATAAGGTTGCGAGTCGATTGGTAGGAAAGCCCCATTATCTCGGAGATACGCTCGTACTCGAACCCGTTGAAGAACCGCAAGTAGATAGCCTCCCGCTGCCGATTGCTCAGCCGAGCCAGTGCGGCCAGCAATTGCGCGTGCTGCTCGGCCGAGAGCTGCTGGGCAATCATAAAGTCTTCGGGCGAATACTGCACCTCAAAATCGCTCGCATAATCGAGTTGGACCCGCCTCGTGCGCTGCTGCGC
>CALMOO010000729.1:0-1018 GCA_937871705.1 uncultured Hymenobacter sp. | reverse complement strand
TGTCGCACCTCCTTTACTGCGGGCAGGGTGCCGCGCTGCTGCCACCAGCGCTGAAACAGGTTTTGAATACTATCCTTGCTAAGTTCTTCATCGCCCGTTAAGCGCATGCCGTAGGCATACAGTTCGGGGTAATATGCCTGAAAAATAGCTTCAAATGCCCGTTCATCACCCGTTAAAAAAGCGCTCCAGCGCATAGCATCGGCATCAGGGCGCATAGCGAGTAGCTAAAGGTTGCAGAGGTTTTCAAGCACCAATCTCCACTTTTCGGGCTGATATATGGAAAGGGCTAGCTGCTACGATTACTGAGCGAAGGTAGGTGATTCAGGAAACTAGCTTTGTAATTAGTGAGGCGAGCGGTACCCTGGGGTAGAGTGGCGCTAGTCAGGCTTGAAATAGGTGCCGAGTTAGTAGGCCACTTCTAACCAAGCTTCTTGCGGGCTGGCGAACGCGTCATCATAAGGCAGCGGTTAAGTTTCAAGGTGCTTCAACCGGCTCAGAAACACTATATATGCCAATGTAGGCTCGGGCATTTTGCTAGGCTAGGTGGCAGCCATAGATAGCTCGTGCCGAGAAGTTCCCTGCAGTGGTATTAGTAATTAAGTTAAAGTTTTAAGTACCGAGCCTCTTCAGGTTAATGACTGAAGGCGGTGTCCAGCAATTGGCGCACGGCCCGGCGGGTGTCGGTGGGCCGCTCCAGGAAGCCCAGGTGGCCTACGCCGGCTAGCCACAGCACGGTGCAATAGTCGGGCAGCAAGCTTTCTTCGTGCGTCTTTTCAGGGGGCACGGCACGGTCGTCTTTGCCCGCGATGAACAGCACCGGGTAGGTCGCTTTTTCCAGCACGGCGCGCCGGTCGGGGCGGTGGGCCATCGCGTCGAGGTTGCCCAGGGCCACGGCAAGCGGCACGGCCGCCGCTAGGGCCTGGAGCTGCGCCACCGAATCGTTCATCGATTCGCGGTGGGTAGGCGAAAGCTGCGGCTGCAAAAACTCTTCGGCAAATGCCACTACCCCCCTCTCTTC
>CALMOO010000728.1:409-4745 GCA_937871705.1 uncultured Hymenobacter sp. | reverse complement strand
GTATTACCAAAAGACGCCCGCCCGCATTATCTGGGAGCTAGCCGCCAAAATCACGGCCCAGGACACGTTTTATGACCTGGGTTCCGGGCTGGGCCAGGTGCCCTTGCTAGTCCGGCTGCTGAGCGGCGCCACCGTCAAGGGCGTTGAGATTGAGCCCACGTATTGCCAGCATGCGCAGGCTTGTGCCGACGCGCTACGCCTCACGCGGGTCCACTTCCTCAACGCTGATGCCCGCTCGGTAGATTATGCCGATGGCACCGCCTTCTTTTTGTTTACGCCGTTTACGGGCCGCATCCTGCAATGCGTGCTGGACCAGCTGCGGCAGGTTGCGCAACGGAAGCCGCTCAAACTCTTTTCTTACGGACCTAGCACCCAGACCATCGCGCAACAGCCGTGGCTGCGACGACTGGACCCGCCCAATCGTCACCTCTACCAGCTGGCCGAATTTCAGAGCTGCTGAGCCCGTAGGACTAAGTCGGCAGATTTCCCCTATTTGTTTATTAATACTCAACTTAGCGTAATGCCCTACCGCCACACCATCGGCCACCAGACCTACGTGTTTGCCGACCTGAAAACGCTGCTGGCGCGGGCTACCCCCCTGCGCTCGGGCGACGTGTTGGCCGGCGTGGCCGCCGCCACTTACGAGGAGCGCGTGGCGGCGCAGTTTGCCCTGGCCGATGTGCCGCTGCGTGATTTTCTAAACGAAGCCTTGATACCGTACGAGCAGGACGAGGTGACGCGCCTCATTCTGGACACGCACGATGCGGCGGCATTTGCCCCCATCAGCCATTTCACGGTGGGGCAGCTGCGCGACTGGCTCGTGTCGGAGGCGGCCGATACTGCCACCTTGCAGGCGCTGGCCTCCGGCCTCACGCCCGAGATGGTGGCCGCCGTGAGCAAGCTCCTGCGCAACCAGGAGCTGATTGGCGTGGCCCGCCGCTGCGAGGTTATCACGCGGTTTCGCAACACGCTGGGGCTGCGCGGGCACCTGGCTACCCGCCTGCAGCCCAACCACCCTACCGACGACGCTCGCGGCATTGCAGCCAGCCTCGTCGATGGCCTGCTCTACGGCAGCGGCGATGCGGTTATCGGCATCAACCCAGCCACGGATAACCCCAAGGCTGTCAGTAATTTGCTTTACCTGCTCGATGCCGTGCGCGAGCAATACGCCATCCCCACGCAGTCGTGCGTGCTCTGCCACGTCACGACCACCTTGCAGCTCATTGCGCAGCAAGCGCCCGTCGATTTAACGTTTCAGTCCATCGGTGGCACCGAGGCCACCAATACCAGCTTCGGCATCAGCCTGAGCTTGCTGCAGGAAGCCTGGGAGGCTACGCTGGCGCTGGGCCGCGGCACGCTGGGTTCCAACGTCATGTATTTTGAAACCGGCCAGGGCAGCTCACTTTCGGCCAATGCCCACCACGGCCTCGACCAGCAAACCTGCGAGGCGCGTGCCTACGCCGTGGCCCGCCGCTTCAAGCCCCTGCTCGTTAATACGGTGGTCGGTTTTATCGGCCCTGAATACTTGTACGACGGCAAGCAAATCATTCGGGCGGCGCTCGAAGACCATTTCTGCGGCAAGCTCCTGGGCCTGCCCATGGGCGTAGACGTGTGCTACACCAACCACGCCGAGGCCGACCAAGATGATATGGACACGCTGCTCACGCTGCTGGGGGTAGCGGGCTGCAACTACATCATGGGCATCCCCGGCGCCGACGACATTATGCTGGGCTACCAATCGACCTCCTTTCACGACGCCTTGTACCTGCGCCAGGTGCTCGGGCTGCGCCCCGCCCCGGAGTTTGAGGCGTGGCTGCACCACCAGGGAATTTTTAGTAAGCAGGGCGAATTACTGCCCGCTTCGAGTGCCGCTAAGCTGCTCGGGCAGCTACCACTTGCGTTGCGGTAAACTCCAATTTCGCTCTAGTCAGCCGGCTGTTTACTTAAAATTAGCTATGCTCACCTCGCCCGACTTGCCGCCCGGCGCCCCCGAAGCCGACCCCTGGGCCGGGCTCCAGGCCTTCACGGCCGCCCGCATTGCGCTGGGGCGCAGCGGCACCAGCGTGCCCCTGCGCGAAGCCCTGGCTTTTAAGCTAGCCCACGCCCACGCCCGCGATGCCGTGTACTCGGGTCTGGCCATTAACGAGTTGCTAGCCGCCCTCCCCCCCCTGCAGCTCGGCAGCTGCCAGGTAAGCAGCCAGGCCACCACCCGCCAGGAGTATCTGCAGCGCCCCGACTGGGGCCGGCGCCTCAGCGCAGCGTCCAGGGCCCGGCTGACTGAGCAAGCGCCCGGCGCCTGCGACCTGGCCATCGTGCTGGCCGATGGGCTGTCGGCCACGGCCATCAACGAGCACGCCCTACCCCTGCTGCACCTGCTGCTACCCTTGTTGCGGCAGGCTGGTTTCCGCCTGGCGCCCATCACCCTGGCCGAACAAGCCCGCGTAGCCCTCGGCGACGAGGTGGGCCAGCTGCTGCAAGCCCGGCTGGTGCTGGTGCTGATTGGGGAGCGGCCGGGCCTAAGCGCCCCCCACAGCCTGGGCGCTTACTTCACCTACGCGCCCCGGCCGGGCCTCACCGACGAGGCCCGCAACTGCGTTTCCAACATCCGCCCCGAGGGCTTGCCCTACCCCCTGGCGGCGGCCAAACTCAGCTTCCTGCTGCAAGCCGCTCTCCGGCAGCAGCTCTCCGGCGTGGGCCTAAAAGACCAATCTGACTTGCTAACCAGCTAGCCGTAAGCAGAATTGCAGTCTACACTGAGAAAAACTCGTCTTTTCGAAAAATATTTTTCTTGGTAAAATTAAATTATACACTTGTAAAGTACAGTCAGTTTATAAGTTGGCTTGAATTATGCTTAACCCAGTTAAATAGCAGGTTAAATAGCTTAATTAAGCTTATTTTCATCAATTTCAGGGGGCATTTCTTCCATTTACTCTGGGCAGAGAAGCATTTTTACTCCTCTTTTTTACGAGGAGCGTTTGCCTAAATAATTATATTTTTTTACGAGGTATTTAATTCGTTACTGTACCTTTGTAATCTCATAAAAGCTAACAATTAGGACAGGCTTTTCACTTCTCCCATTGCACCTTTCTCCTGTGTCCCTCGACCTAGAACAACTGGCCCCCCTGTCGGCCGCCGCTGGCTTTGCGCCCGCACTCGTTCCTGACTATACCCGGCGCTCTTACGACCAGGTAGTACTGCCCGGCGACTTCCCTGACCCAACCGTGCTCAAGGTGGGCGACACCTACTGGGCGAGCGCTACCTCGGCCGAGTGGGGCGCGGTGTTTCCACTCTATACGTCCAAAAACCTGCTGGACTGGGAGTTGGTTGGCCACGTATTTCCTGATAAGCTGCCCGAATGGGCCGGCTCCAATTTTTGGGCGCCCGAGTTTTACCAGGAAAACGGCCGCTTTTATGTTTACTACACGGCCCGCAAAAAAGGTGGTATGCTGTGCGTAGCCGTGGCCAGTGCCGACCACCCCGCCGGCCCCTACCACGACCACGGCCCCTTGGTGGGCCAGGAAGCGGGCTCTATCGATGGCTTTGCCATGCCCGACGAGCACGGCGACCTCTACCTCATCTGGAAGGAAGACGGCAACTCCTGCCAATTGGAAACGCCCATTTGGGCCCAGCGCCTCAACGACGAGCGCACCGCCCTCATTGGCGAAGCTACTGAGCTCTTTACCAACGATGTAAAGTGGGAAGGCCCCCTCGTGGAAGGCTCCGCCCTGGTGCGCCACAACGGCTGGTTCTACATGTTCTACGCCGGCAACAGCTGCTGCGGCAAGGGCTGCAACTACGCTACGGGGGTAGCGCGCTCCCGCGCGCTGCTCGGCCCCTGGGAGAAATATGCGCAGAATCCTATTCTTGACAGCAACGAACATTGGAAGTGCCCGGGCCACGGCACGGTAGCTGAGCTCGATGGCCGCTGGTTTTTGCTGCACCACGCCTATTTTGCACAAAGCCATGAATTCGTGGGTCGCCAAGGGCTGCTCAGCGAGTTCACCTGGAATGCCGAGGAGTGGCCCGAGTTTGTGCGCCGCAGCCCGCAGGCCCCGCCCATCACCGACCTCAAGCACCTGCATATCGCCGACGAGTTTGAGGGTAGCGAATTGGGCCTGGAGTGGCAGTGGCCTATTGGGCAGCAGCCCGAACTGGCAGTTAGCAGCGGCCAACTGCGCCTCGGCGCCAAGCCTACCCGCCTCGGGGCGGTGGTGGCCCGGCGCTCGCACGTAGCTACCTATAAAGCAGCTACTACCCTCGATTTTGCGGCCCTACCCAGCGATACGTTTGCGGGCCTGGCAGCCGTGGGCGACCCCTACAACGCCCTGGCGCTAAT
>CALMOO010000728.1:0-399 GCA_937871705.1 uncultured Hymenobacter sp. | reverse complement strand
GGCGCTAATGGCCGGCAACAATCAGCTGCAAATCTGGCACTTGAAGAGTGGCAAGCAGCAGTGCCTGCAGCAGGTGTTCATCGAGCCGTGCGACACCCTCACGCTGCGCCTCGAAGTATGGGGCGGCCAGCGCTACCGCTTTGCCTACAGCACCGACGGCGCCACCTGGCAGCCCTTGCCCACCGAAACCTTCACCCTCAACGGCACCTACCTACCCCCCTGGGACCGGGGCGTGCGCGTGGCCCTCGTGGCCCAGGGCGCCGCAGGTGCTACGGCTACCTTCAACAACTTCATCATCCGCAACCAACGCTAGCACGCTGCGCGGGCCACAACACCGAAACGCCAGACTACCAGCCACTGCGGTAGTCTGGCGTTTCGGTGTTGTGGCCTAGCTAATCT
>CALMOO010000727.1:1109-4746 GCA_937871705.1 uncultured Hymenobacter sp. | reverse complement strand
AGCACGGGCAGCGGGCGGCCGCTATTGTGCGCGGGATGTTGGAACATAGTCGCGCCAGCACCGGCGAGCGCCAGCCTACGGACGTTAATGCGCTCTGCGACGAGTACCTGCGCCTAACCTACCACGGCCTGCGCGCTAAAGACCAGTCCTTCAACGCCGAGCTAAAGACGGACTTCGCCCCCGGCTTACCGCTAGTGGAGGGGGTAGGGGCCGACTTGGGCCGCGTCCTGCTCAACTTATTCAACAACGCCTTCTACGCCGTGCAGCAGCGTCAGCAAACGGGCGAAGCGGCCTACGTGCCCACCGTGTGCGTGCGCACCGAGCAGGTCGGCCAGCAAGTAGTGGTGCACGTCAAAGACAACGGCACGGGCATGAATGAAGCCGTGCAGCAGAAGATATTCCAGCCCTTCTTCACCACCAAGCCCACCGGCGAGGGCACGGGCCTCGGCCTCTCGCTCGCGCACGACATCGTTGCCCAGGGTCACGGCGGCACCCTCACTGTCGAGAGCCACGAAGGCCAGGGTACCGAATTTACCATTTCTTTACCTCAGTAGCGCATGGCCATTCTTTTACTGCGCCACGTGGCGGCTTGGTTCCTTGTGGGGCTGCTGGTGCTGGGCCACGGTCCTGCCACAGCCCAGACATCCGCCGCTCAGGCATCTGCCGCCCGCCACCGCTACTGGGAGGCGGACGACGACTCCCTGCGCCGGGTGCTGACCACTCAGCACGCTGACACGGCCCGCCTGCGCACGCTGATGCACCTAGCCGATTTGGCGTCGGACCGAAACGGGGGCTTCGTGCCGGAACGAGACTACGGCGAACTGGTTGCCCTGACCGGCCGCCTGCACCGCCCCGAGCGGCGGGCCTACTGCCTGCTGCTGCACGGCAACCAACTCCTGGAACGCCAAAAACCGGCGCCCGCGCTCGATAGCCTGAAGGCGGCCATCGCCGAGTTTGACCGCCTGCGCCGGCCGGTGCCGAGACTGGTGGCTTCCATTCGCTTCCTCTTCAACGCCGCGGGCCAGCAGGAGGCCAAGCGGGCCTACTACGAAGGCCAGCTGGCCACCTACCGCCAGCGGGGCGACACCGCCAGCATGGCGGTCTGCTACCACGGCCTGGCCGGCTACTACAGCTACCGCGGCGACCAAAACCAAGCCATCGGCTATTATCTGCAAGCAGCCAAAGCGTACCGCGTCTTTAACTGGGGCACGGCCTACAACGAGCTCGCGACCGCCGGCCAGCTGTACGCCGAATGGGGCAACCCGGTCCAAGCGCTGCATTACTTGCGGCAGTCGCTGGCGGGGCCTGGCGGCAAGAAAGAGCAGGCAGCCTCTTCCATCTTCTATCGTAATCTGACGATGGCCGCTGTGCAGTCGCAATTGCACAACTACCCGGCTGCGCTTCAAGCCGTCGACCGGGCCCTGGCCGCCTCGGCCCGTGATACCGCCAGTGCTGCCGCAGGAAAAGCCTATGGGCTGGTGCTGAAAAGCGCGGCGCTGCTGGGACTGGGGCGGCTCCGCGAAGCCGGCCCATTGTTGCGCGTGGCCCAGCACCTAGACGACTCGCTCCGGCTGCCTTTGCGCGCCGGCGCCGGCAATTTTGAGCTGGACGCAGCCTGGGCGCGGTATCACGAAGCGCTGGGCGATGACGCCCGTGCCGAAACCCGCTGGCTGGCCGCCTACGGCAAAGCCCGGCAAAACCGCCTTACCCCCCTGCAGCTGGCCTACCTGCGCGAACTGACCCGCTTCTACCAGCTGCGCCGCCGGCCGGCCGTGGCGGCCACCTACGCCCTGGCGGCCCTGGCCCTGACCGACACCCTGCGCGCGGCCGAAGGCGCGCTGCACGTGACCCGTTACGAAACCGAGCGCGCCGACCAGGCCCAGCAGCAGCGCATCGCGGCCCTGCGCCTAGCCCAGGTGCAGGACGCCGCCCGCGCCCGCCGCCAGCGCCTGCTGCTAGGCGCCACGCTAGCCGTGCTGGCCCTGCTGGCGGGCCTGGGCTTCGTGCTGTGGCGCGGCAACCGCCGCCAGCAGCAGGCCAACGCGCAGCTGCAAGCCCAACGCGACCAAACCGCGCAGGCGCTGAAGCATCTACAGACCACGCAGGCCCAACTAATTCAGAAAGAGAAGATGGCGAGTTTGGGCGAACTCACCGCCGGCATCGCCCACGAGATTCAGAACCCCTTAAACTTCGTCAACAACTTCTCGGAAGTCAGTGCCGAGCTCATGCTGGAGCTGGAGGAAGCACAAGCAGCCGGCGACGGGGAAGAAGTAACTGCTTTAGCGACCGACGTGCGGCAGAACCTAACTAAAATCACGGAGCACGGGCAGCGCGCCGCCGGCATCGTGCGCGGCATGCTCGAGCACAGCCGCGCTAGCACTGGCGAGCGCATCCCGCAGGATATCAATGCGCTCTGCGATGAGTACCTGCGCTTGGCCTATCACGGCCTGCGAGCTAAGGACAAAACCTTCAATGCGCAGCTGAACACCGACTTTGCGCCGGGCTTGCCGCTGGTGGAGGGGGTAGGCGCTGACCTGGGCCGGGTATTACTCAACCTGTTTAACAATGCTTTTTATGCCGTGCAGCAACGTGCGCAAACTAGTGAGGTCGGCTACGCGCCCACCGTCGAAGTAAGCACCCGGCAGGTCGGCCAGCAGGTTGAAATCTGTGTCCGCGACAATGGCACGGGCATGAGCCCGCAAGTGCAGCAGAAGATATTCCAGCCCTTCTTCACGACTAAGCCCACGGGCGAGGGCACGGGCTTGGGCTTGTCGCTTTCGCACGACATTATCGCGCAGGGCCACGGCGGCACGCTGAGCGTGGAAAGCCAGCCCGGCCAGGGCACCACCTTTACGATTAGCTTACCTGTTTCTCCGGCTTAGTCCATGCGCGCTTCTCTACTTCGCCTGCTGGGTGGCCTAGCCCTATTGCTGCTCCTGAGCCCTGCGGCGCGGGCCCAACCCAGCGCGGCCGACCAGGCCCAGTTCCAGCGCCGGCTGCGCACGGTTCACTACGGCCACCGCTACTGGGATGCGCCCTTCGACTCGCTGCAGCGCGTGCTCGCTGGCCAGCACGTCGACTCGCTACGCCTGCAAACCCTCGAGCACCTGCTCGACATACCCGTAAAAACGGCCTCTCAAGGGCGGCAGTATCTGGCATTCATCCAAGAAGCAGCGGTGCTGGCCCGTAAGCTGCACTACCCCGAGCGCGTGCCGCTGCGCCTCTATGCTTACTTCGAATACAAAATCGAAGGCAAGTCGCCAGACGAGCGCGTGCTGCTCGACACGCTGCGTGCGGCCCTAACCTACTACGATGCGCTCGGGCCGGCGCCGCAGCCTTTTCTGCTGAGCGCTATTCGGTATAGGTACGATGGGCTGGACCAATCGGAGGCTAATCGGGAATTTTTTCAGCAACAGCTCGCCTATTACCAGCAGCACGGCCCCACTGAAAACATGGCCACGTGCTATCGCATCTTGGGCAGCTTCTACGCCGCGCGGGGCGACTACAACCAGAGCATTAGTTACCGGCTGCGGGCCGCCGAGCTGTTTCGCACCTTCTCCAATTTTTGGTATTACAACGAGATTAGTGTGATTGGGGCCGAGTACGTTGAGTGGGGCAACGGTGCCCGTGCCTTGCC